>JANYDR010000579.1 GCA_025363495.1 Cyclobacteriaceae bacterium
TTCGGGCACAAGTATCCAAGGATCTTCCAGTACTTGAACCTGTCCTAAGTCTGTCGGTCTAGCTGGCACATACAAACCGTGAGATACTCGGCGCAAAACTCCTTGATGATGCCAGTTTGCGAGAATCTTATTTGCTTGTGCTCTTTTGACAGCAAACACGCGGACGGCATCTTCAACCCGAATCGTCCCGGACGTTGAGCGTAATAGATCCGCTAAACGCTTCTGTCGTTTCGAAACTAGTTTGATCGTCTTCATTTTGTGCACGTTGCTATAGTAGAAACACACAAACAGCCAAAAAATGGCTTTTCAATGTGTTTTAATACACCTAAATGAGTATATAAAAGCACGTTGTAATTCCAAATATAGGCATTATAACGTAATGTAATATAGTATGCCTAGCCAAGTTTACTTTTCAGGTCCTTCATATCGTCGCTGATTTTTCTCTCAATCACTTTCGCATAACCTGTGTCGTCCTGATACTCGTATGCCCTAGCATCTTCGAAACGGTCTCAATCGGTACTCCATTGGTTAGCGTGACCGTTGTTGCGAAGGTGTGCCTAGCTAAGTGGAAAGTATACTTTCATTCCCATACCAAACTCTTTTTTTTCTTTCATAAGCTTTGCCTATTCATGTGAAATTTTGCTTGTGAAAGAAGAAGTAAGCGTCATGAAATGCCCCTGAGATGACCTGGACCCATTTACACAGTTAGATGATGGAACTGTTCCCAAAGCATTCGTATGCCCTAAAAAAGGGCATTTTATGGCGCGGCGATTTGCATTAAAGTATTTTTCTTTAACTTTTAAGGTTTGGCTGCAAGAAGCAAGTCTTAAAAAACCCAAAAGTGATAGATACACTACCCGATACAGTGGCCTTACCTAAGAGGACTTTGCTACAAGAAAAGGACTACATTAAATTAAAAATAGACCGGCACAGGGAAGGTGAGAAACTGAGAGTTCTGGATTTATTCTCGGGATGTGGAGGTCTGTCACTCGGATTCCATAAAGCAGAATACGAAATTGTTGCGGCTGTTGAGATTGATGATAATGCGATGAGTTCTCACGCCAAAAACTTCCACGTTGGTAGCAGTAAGATTAAGGAGCACACTATAGGCAGAGATATTCAAAAAACTAATCCTGAAGATTTATTTAGAAAACTTGGTTTGCAAGGAAATACATTTAGTCAAATTGATATTATTATAGGCGGACCTCCTTGTCAAGCATTCACCCGAGTAGGGCGGGCTAAACTAAGAAATATTAATAGCGACAGTAATGCTTTCCTTAATGATCCACGGAGTCAGCTTTATAAAAGATACCTTGAATATGTAAGGCGGTTAAAGCCTTTGGCTCTTTTAATGGAGAATGTTCCTGATATCCTTAACTATGGCGGGGTTAATATCGCAGATTTGGTATGCGAGGATTTAGAGAAACAAGGGTATAGGTGTAGGTATACACTTCTTAACACTGTGTTCTATGGCATTCCCCAAATGAGAGAGCGTATGTTTTTAATAGCAATTCATGAAAATCTCGGATTAGTCGCAATGATGCTCTCCGTTACGGGATTATTCACATTGGTTTCCCTGAATATCATGAAACGGATGAAAGAAATAGGCGTTCGTAAGGTTTTGGGTGCTTCGGTTCCTTCCATTGCGGGAATCATGAATAGAGAATTTATAGTTATCCTTTTAATTGCTTCTGCATTTGGGTCATGGGCGAGTTTTAGCTTGACAAATTCACTGATGGGAAGTATCTGGAAGTATTATCAGGGTGTGAATACGTTAACTTTTCTTATTTCCATCGGATTGTTAATTACAGTTTCACTAGCTACCATTGGCTACAAAGTGTTTGCCGTAGCTACGATGAACCCGGTGGATACTCTTCGTGACGAATAAAATAAAATCAAAAATAATCCTGATCTTCTTTAGTGCCGTTGATTTCTGACCACATAATTCCCCAACAGATTTTTATCAGAAACTAAGTAATAGAAACTGAGCCAGACTGACATTGACCTCAGGCGAAAGCTCTTTTAATTTGAAACCGGTAGCAATTTTATATTATCTTATGACGAATTAAAGTCGTTAATAAGAATAGCTGCTAACAATACATGATTCCTAAAAAAGTTCTTTCGGTAATTGCCATCACTTTGCTGATGGCAATCTCTGTGTATTCCCAAAATACGTCACGCGCAAGTGAGTTAATGGATCAGGAATTAAAAGAGGTGACCATAACGAAACTTCAAACAATCTATGCTGAGCGAAAATATACGGTAACGCAGGTGACGCAGTGGTACTTAAATCGCATTGCACGATATGATAGTGTTTATAAATCGGTTCTTCACGTAGACGTGGCTGGCGCTTTAGCCGTCGCATCGGCAGAAGATGCGGCCGCTGCTAATGGAGGAAATTTTCAGCGTGGACCACTATGGGGAATACCAGTCGTCATTAAAGCAAACACCAGTGTTGCAGGCTTAATAACCAGCGCCGGCTGGAAGGGATATCTGATTCAGGGACATGAGTTAATCGCTCCAATGGATGCGCCTGTTGTTACAAAATTAAAAGCAGCGGGTGCAGTGATAATTGGTCAGACCAACATGCCGGACTTTGCGGCAAGCGATACAAATCTAAGTTCGGCGGGAGGTAGAACTGGAAACGCTTTTGACTGGCGGTTCAGTCCTGGTGGATCTTCGGGAGGAACTGTCACAGCAGTCGCCGCCAATTTTGCTGTGCTTGGCACGGGAACTGATACGGGCAACTCTATCCGAATGCCTTCGGCTACAAGTTCCCTTGTCGGTGTGTTGCCAACTCGCGGCCTTGTGAGCATAGCTGGAATACATCCGCTTGACTGGTTGCTCGACAACACCGGACCTATCGCGCGCAATGTGACTGATGCAGCAATCACTCTCGGAGTGATGGCAGGAGAGGATGCGAAAGATTTTCGCACGAAGAGTTCTGCGTCAAAAGCACAAGCTGGACCTTATACTCAATATCTAAAGTCCGATGCGCTCAAAGGCAAACGATTTGGTGTACCGGAGTTCATTGTGAAAGAGAGCGGCGCTGGTTTACTGTTGAAACCAGAAACACGGGAAGCATTCATGAAGTCGCTTGACGGATTGCGTGCCGCAGGTGCAACAGTAGTGTTTGACAAAACCATTCTTCCGGACAATTTTCAAAAGCTTGTGCGAACAATTTGTACGCAACCCTATTTAAGTGAAGGTGTGGATAACTTCCTGAAAGAATTCGGCCCGGAACAATATCATTCGTCTGGTGAGTACGAGAAGGCAGTTGGTTCGCCATTGCCTTCTTATATTTTGGGAACTGACGGACCCCGGAGGCGGGCAACATTGCAGCGCACAATTGAGAAGGACAGAAGAGCAGATTCGAACTACTGGGATCGGCGAAAAGCTGCTTTGTTGGCGTATGAAGAAACACTCAATCGCCTGCAACTGGATGGTTACGTCTACCCGGCAATTCAGATGCCGCCCAATGATGAAACGATTGCTCAACCGGACGGGAAACCGAGCAGTGGACCGCATAGCAAGACTGGGTGGGTGAATCCGCTTGGTGTTCCTGCTGTTGTAGTTCCGGGTGGTTTCTATTCAACAGGTCTGCCTTTTGGACTTGAAATTTCTGCACGTCCATGGAAAGACGGCGACCTCTTAGGGTGGGCATTTGCATATGAACAGGCAACTAAACATCGGAGGCCTCCGGTGCTGGTGGAAAAAGGAATGAGGTAAAATTCTATAATTGAAAATTTCGATTATCGAAATGAGTCAGGTTTTACTACTTACATAATTTCCGCATCTAATAAGGAATGAACAATACGTATTGTTTATTTTTCAATCATTTTTCCTTGCATAACTTCATTCTTTTTCTTGTGAGATGTATCAGCTCCCCCTGCCTCCAGGTGCCAATCTGAAATATTTTTTCTTTTGTCGTTATTCTAATGCGGTTTGGCATTACACCAGCCCAGGAGAATTTATCGATGGATAATATCTCACAAATACCAAGTTCAAAGTTAAATCGTTCGGGAGTATTTTTATCATGACATTTAAAAATCAACGAATCATTTGTTAATCGTATTACCCCACCGTTGCGGGCATAATTTTTCAAGTCATTCACGTGATCATTAAGTGTTCGTCCGACAACCTCTCCAATTGCACGTTGTTCGATTAATGTGACAGATTGAGCCTTAGCAGATGTAATTTGCAATAAAAGACACAAGGCCAAAACCAATATCAGTTCATTAAGCATGCACCTGATCTTTATTGAAAATGCACTTTGTCCGTGCCCTTGCCCGACCGCAATTCGCCAGCAGAATGAAGTATATAGTTTTTAATATCGGTAACTTCTTTTTGATTTAGGCGATCTGAAAAATTCGGCATTCCATTTTTTAGTAAGAGCCCTTTTAAAACTATATCATTAAAAATTGTGTAAGTTCCTTCGCCCGAATACGCAAGGTTTGGAATTACTCCACCATTGGCGCCCATCCATCCATGGCAAACAGTACAGTGCTTGTTATACAACATTTGCCCATTGCTGATCTGATCCTTCGTTGCTGAAAAATCAAGCTTAATAAGTTCTTTTGGTTTTGTCGCGTAAAACTCCGGATAGGGTTGCTTCGCATTCAATGCAAAGGTGAAGATCCTTCCAGGATAGTTTTCCTTCGTGAATGTTGTCTTGATGCCTCTTGCACCACCCCAGCCAACTGCTATCGAAACATACTGCGTTCCATCAATCACATAAGTAATGGGTGAGGCAATCACGCCAGAACCGACATTTGATTCCCATAGCTTGTCGCCATTATTAGCGTCATAAGCGATGAATTTACCTTCGGCTGTTCCCTGGAAAACCAATCCACCGGCAGATGTCATAACTCCTCCATTCCAAAACGTTGCAGTATGATCTACTTTCCAAATCCTTTTTTGAGTAATTGGGTCCCACGCAATTAATTCTCCCTGATTTAAATTTTTTGGCGCAGTCTCATCTTTTCTGGTGGGTAAATTTGGATTTTCAACGGCTGCCATGTTCCACCCTTTCTCATTGTATTTCCAGTTTGGATCGTGCCCGTAGACTCGCGAATTAAAATGCATTGGAATATAAACCAACCTGGTCAACGGATTATAGGCCATAGGCTGCCAGTTGTGACCACCCATTGGGCCAGGCGCAATGGTAACATTTTCAGTTTTATATCTGCTGAAATCAGTTTCAATTGGTTTACCCGTGGTCTTATCAATTGATGTAGCCCAATTAATATAAGTGTATGGCTCCGCAGATAATAGCTTGCCATTCGCCCTATCCAGAACATAGAAGAATCCATTTTTGGGAGCTTGCATGATTACTTTCCGTTCTTGTCCATCGACTCTCATGTTAGATAGAATAAGGTGTTGTGTTGCTGTGTAGTCCCACTCATCTCCTGGAGTTGTCTGATAATACCACACTAACTCACCATCGTCCGGGTTCAACGCCAGAATTGAAGAGAGAAATAAATTATCGCCAGTGCTGTTGCTTCTATGAAACCAGTCCCACGGAGAGCCATTGCCGGTACCCACATAAAACAAGTTAAGTTCAGGATCGTAGGCCATTGCATCCCATGCGGTACCTCCACCGCCATATTTCCACCATTCGCCTGCCCAGGTTTTGGCTGCGATCTCCATGGCTTTTGATTCGAAAGGTTTTGATGGGTCGCCAGGTACAATGTAAAATCTCCAGCTCTGCTTCCCCGTCATTGCGTCATACGCGGTAACGTAACCTCTTACTCCAAACTCAGCGCCACCATTTCCGATTATTACTTTTCCTTTCACAATTCTCGGAGCCCCCGTGATAGTATAGGCCTTCGTTGTATCAACGGTAAGTACTTGCCAAACCAGCCTGCCAGTAGAAGCATCAAGGGAAACTAGTCTTCCATCTAAGGTGCCAACGAAGACTCTTCCTTTGTATATGGACAAACCTCTGTTAACAACATCACAGCAGGCTTTCTCAGCGAAACGACCAGGTACTTCAGGGTCGTACGTCCAGATCATTTTACCTTTTCTGGCATCCACTGCAAAGACTTTGCCCCACGGGCCCGTTAAAAACATAATCCCATCAACCACTAGTGGAGTAGTCTCGACACCACGAGTTGTTTCTAAGTTTAAAGTCCAGGCGAGTCCAAGGTTGCCAACATTTTCTTTATTGATCTGCTTCAAAGAACTGAACCGGTCCTCTGCATAGTTTTTGCCATACGTGACCCAGTTTTCAGGAGTGTTATCAGCGTTTGCCAAATACTCATCATCAATAACGGATGTTGCTGATTTGATATGAGCCTCAGATCCGGGTTCAGGTTTTTTGTTGCACTGAATGGAAATAGCAATAAGCACAAGAATTGTTAGTGGTGTGGGAATACTTCTGCTCATAGGTTTTTTGTTTTCAGTTCAATTAAAGCAGTAATAAGACCAGTGGAATGCCCGGAATATTCATAAGCGAATAAGAAGTCCAATGACGAAATAGTCTTTAAGTATATTCATTGGATAGCTCAATTTAATAAAAACCCTTCAATATCTTCGTATCAATTATTTTAGTTGATGCACTTCAATCAATCCACCTCTTCAAGTACATAATTCGTATTGCGACTTCCCCCATCAGCTCTTTTCAATATTCTCTTCTTCACGAGATCTTTGATATCGCGTAGTGCTGTGTCATGAGAGCACCTCGTAATTTTTGCCCATTTGGTAGAAGTAAGATTTCCCTCAAATTTATCTAGTAGCCTACTCATCATTAATCTTTGTCGTTCATTGAAAGACACATTGACATACTTTTCCCAAAAATGAGATTTTCTGACTACTTGAGTCAACGTGTCATTTGTAGTAAGTAATGCCTTGCTAAGACAATCCAGGAACCATTCAAGCCATTCAGTTATATCTAACGTTCCTTTCTGCGTTCTCTCCAAAATTTCATAATACTCATTTCTTTTCAGCCTGATTTGAGCAGACATACTATAAAATCTTTGAGGGGTGCCATCAGCCCTGGTCAGCAACATGTCTGTAATTGCCCTGCCGATACGTCCATTACCGTCATCAAAAGGATGTATCGTTACAAACCAGAGGTGGACGACCGCTGCTTTTAATATTGAATCCATCGAGAGCTTGCCATTAAACCAGCTAATGAAAGCTTTCATTTCTGTCTTCAGGAGCTTTGAATCGGGCGCTTCATAGTGAATACGTTCCCGTCCCATAGGTCCTGATACAACTTGCATTGGATCATCTGTGGTGTTATTTCTCCAGTCAGCAACAACAATTTTTTGAATGCCACTGCGACCCGTCGGAAATAACGCCGCGTGCCAGCCAAATAAACGACGAGCCGTCAGTGCTTGCTCATAGTTTTGAGTTGCGTCTAACATCATTTCAACAACTCCATCCACATTGCGATCCGATGGTATCAAGCCAGCTATATCAATTCCCAGGCGTCTGGCTATAGATGACCGAACCTGATCTGCACTGAGTATTTCGCCCTCAATCTCGCTTGACTTTATAACATCGAGGGAAAGAGTATTTAAAATTGCTTCGTTCCTTTGGGGGAAACCAAGGGATTCCATACGGCCTATTAATTTCCCCTGGCTATAGTGTATGCCCTCGAGAGCTGTTGCTAACGCCTTTTCGTCCCAATGAAAATTGGGCCAATGTCTGTTTTGATGGACATAACGCATATTCTACGCAAATATGCGTCGAATATACTGATTATTCTACGTATGTTTGCGTAGAATATGGCAATTATTCTACGCAAAGAATTCCCTGAAACATCTTCGGCAATTTTTTGCAATATTTTTTTTAGTGCGTGATAGCGATTGTCAAAAGTCTCGTGGTGAATGCATTTCTATTCCACCAGCTACTTCTCCAATTTCAATGTCTGATTCAATGTGGGCATTCCGCCAGTCAAAATCGTATTAAGCTTTACCAGTTGTACATCCAGCTCTTTCGAAAGCTCTTCAAAAACTTTGTAGGCTCCGGCCGTTGGTTTATTATCCCCTGTTTCGAGACTTCTTCGTACAGCAGAGATCCGGTTGTCTAATCTGATTGGAAAATTGAGTGGGTCCTGGCCACTTCTGTTTTTTACCTGGTAGAGCTCTTCTTCAACTACTGTTATTTTTGTTAACAAATCTTTTGCAGCAGTGATCGCATTTTGATCGGTGGTTCCTTTTAATGCTGTCTCAAGCTGTGTGCGTATTTTACGGATCTTGATCACTGCCTCGTTGGCTGCACTTTCTTTCTCTTTTATCTTCATGGCAAGCTCAAATGTCTCTTTGAGATCAGCCTCCGTTATACCTTTCAGGTTTGGATTCATTTTGATTTCAAAAGGATAGGTCATTGTATAACCACCGGATGTAAATCGTACCTGGTATTTTCCCGGAGGTGCTTTAGGACCGCTCTTTGGATTCGCTCCCCAGAAAATCATTCCTTCAAAAGTTGTAGCACCTGGATACCGAAGGTCCCATGAAAATTTATTAAGACCAGCCGCCGTAGTTGGTTTTGCAGGTTCCCTTTCCCAACGCGGTATGGCAGGATCTGGTTTATATTCAGGACGGTCTCCTTTGAAAGTTCTTACCAGGTTTCCTTTCTCATCAAGAATTTCAAACTTAACTGAATCCAGCTGGTCTTTGCCATAATATTGAAACACGGCATTACTCACACCACGGATCGCATCGCCTGGTTTATAAAAAATAATATTCTGCTTTATTAATTCAGGTGTAAGTTGTCGGAGAGGTTGAATATCATCCATGATCCAGAATCCTCTTCCATGCGTACCTAACACGACATCATTGTCTTTGATCACCAGGTCACGTATTGGAGTGTCTGGTAAATTCAATTGTAAAGGCTGCCAGTTATCTCCGGCGTTAAAAGAAACATAAGCACCGTGTTCTGTTCCTAAAAATAAAAGACCTGGTCTTGCAATGTCTTCACGAACTGATCTCGCAAAATGGCCATCTTTAATTCCAGTAACAATTTTTGTCCATGTCTTGCCATAGTCTTTTGTACGAAACACGTAAGGCTGACGGTCATCAACTTGATATCTGAAAGCCGCAACATATGCCGTTCCTGGTGTATGTCTTGATTCGTCTATGATGGCGACGACAGAATTCTTTGGCAGATCTTTAGGTGTGATCTCGTTCCATTTTTTTCCGCCATCTCTTGTAATATGAATTTTTCCGTCATCAGAGCCCGCCCATATTGTGTTGACGTCATGGAAGGAAGGAGCCAACGCGAAAACTGTCGCATAGATCTCAGGGCCATTCATGTCCTTGGTAATCTCGCCTCCTGTTGGTGCTAATGTTTCAGGATCCGCATACGTTAAGTCGGGACTTATCTTGCTCCAGCTTTGTCCATCGTCTGTTGTCTTCCACACATGCTGTGAGCAAGTGTATAAAATAGTAGGATCGATTGGTGAAAAGACAATGGGAAAAGTCCACTGCCACCTTTCCGGCAGCGCACTGGCTGGTTCTCCTGAAAAGAAACGTGGGTAAACTTGTATGTCTCTTATTTGTCCGGTAGTCCTGTCATAGCGAGTAAGCAATGCACCCTGACTTCCAGCATAAAATATATCGGGGTTGAGTGGATGCGAAACGATATAACCACTCTCGCCACCACCTACGTCATATCCCCAGTCGCCGAGTGCATTCATGTTATCCCAGCCATCGCTTGGTATGGCAATGGTGGTATTATCTTGCTGTGCACCGGCAACATGATAAGGCACATGGTTGGTTGTTGTTACATGATAAACCTGCGTGGTGATATAATCTTGTTCTGTCCAGGACTTACCACCGTTGACTGAAACGACGCCACCGCCATCATCCGCAAGGATCATTCGCTGTGGATTGTTGGGATCAATCCACAAGTCGTGATGATCTCCATGTTTTGTTTCTATCTGATCGAACTTTGCACCGCCGTCAGTTGATTTAAAGAAGTCAACGTTAAGACAATACACGGTTTCGCGGTCAAAAGGATCAGCGTATATCCGTGAATAATAAAATGCGCGTTGTCTCAATTTACGTTCGTCATTAGTTTTTTTCCAGGTCCATCCACCATCATCGGATCGATATACTCCACCATCATTAGCTTCGATAATTGCCCAAAGTCTTTTCGAATCTGCAGGAGAAACGGTTATCCCAATTTTCCCGAAAGGACCTTCCGGCATGCCTGGATTTTTGGTTAGCTCGGTCCAGGTATCACCGCCGTTTTCTGACTTCCATAATTTACAATCAGGGCCGCCATCCCAAAGCTTCCATGTTCTTCGGTAAACATTCCACGTGGTGACGTACATGACCTTTGGGTTCGTCCTGTCAATAATCAAGTCAGCCACTCCTGTTTTTGGATTGATATATAAAACCTTTTTCCAGGTATTGCCACCATCAACAGATTTGAAAACTCCACGCTCTTCGTTGTCGCCATACGGATGTCCAAGTGCAGCAACAAATACAATGTCGGGATTAGTGGGATGTATTCTGATACGTGATATTGCTTGTGTTTCTTTTAGTCCCAATGATCGCCAGGTCTTTCCTGCGTCGGTGGATTTATAAACGCCATCGCCTTGTGTGATGCTACCGCGAAGTTGAGTTTCTCCACCGCCGATATAAATAATATCGGGATTAGTTTCTGCTACAGCAACCGCACCAATAGAGGAACTACTTATTTGTCCATCGGTGACGGCAGCCCATTCCTGTCCTCCATCGGTTGTTTTCCATAAACCTCCGCCCGTTGCGCCAAAATAATATTCATTTGGTCTTCCGGGACTTCCTGTTGCGCCTAATGATCTTCCTCCTCTTTTTGGACCGATATTTCGCCAGGTGAGTTTGTTATAAAACTTTTGTTCGTATTGGTCTGAACCGGTCTGAGCTTCAGCCCAATTCAC
>JANYDR010000007.1 GCA_025363495.1 Cyclobacteriaceae bacterium
GGTTCTTATCTGGAGCGGGGAAAAGATTACGTTGAGGTTAGGCTATGATAAAAATAAGAAGCTTACTGAAATGGTGTTCCTCGATTTGAAGAATAAGCTGGATAAGTTGAAGGAGGAGTTTTAGGTGAATGTTGCCTTCGGCCACAAACGTTATTCACCACAGAGTCGCGGAGGGCACGGAGGTTCCACGGAGAACCTCTGCCTGTCCAGGCGGTAAGACAAAGAATTGCAGTAAATGAAAATATTTTCTTGATCTATAAAGCTTCTTGAATCTGTGTGGATTTACTCCGTGTGCTCCATGACTCCGTGGTGAATTACATTTAGCGCATTCATGCGCCGCCCTATTAAAAAATCGCCTTGAACCTGCCAGCTAAAAAAAAGAAAGGTGGTCCTTTCGAACCACCTTTACTTTATTAGAATAGATATCAATTACTCAGCCTTATCATCAGAAGCTGCCGCTCCCTTTGATGCTGACATCTTCTCTTTCAAAGCGCTCAACGCTTCCAAATCTCCCAGCGTAGATTTTTCACTCTGCTGATTGATGTTGGCGATGGTCTTGCCCTTAGGCTCAGCCTTCTTCTTAGCAGCTGCTGCCGGCGCTGCTGCCTTTTCTTCTTCAGCTGACCAAAGTGCGCGATGGCTCAATGCAATACGCCTGTCTTCTTTCGAGAACTCCAGAACTTTGAAGTCAAGCGTCTCGCCGATCTCTGTCTTGCTACCATCCTCTTTCGTGAGGTTCTTTGTGGAACAGAAACCTTCAATACCATATTGCAACTCTACAACCATACCCTTTTCGTTTTTATTAACGAGGGTTCCCTTGTGAACTGATCCCACAGAGAAGATCGTTTCAAATGTATCCCATGGGTTCTCTTCAAGGTGCTTATGGCTAAGGGCCAAACGGCGGTTAGTACCATCCAACTCCAATACTTTCACTTCAAGTGTATCTCCTACTTTCACAAACTCTGAAGGATGTTTCACCTTCTTTGTCCAGCTAAGATCTGATACGTGAACAAGTCCGTCGATACCTTCTTCCAGCTCAAGGAATAATCCGAAGTTGGTAAGGTTACGCACGATTCCTTTATGTGTTGTTCCTACTGCATATTTAGTAAGCACATCCTGACGTGTCCAAGGATCTTCAGTCAATTGCTTAATGCCAAGTGACATCTTGCGCTCAGTACGATCAATTGTCAATACAACCGCTTCGATCATATCTCCAACCTTGATGAAATCCTGTGGATTTCTCAAATGCTGTGACCAGCTCATTTCACTTACGTGAATCAAGCCTTCCACTCCAGGCTGCAATTCAAGGAACGCACCGTAATCGGCTACGTTCACAATCTTGCCCTTCACCTTTGAACCAATTTGTATGTCGGCTGCGAGTGATTCCCAAGGATGAGGCGTGAGTTGCTTCATACCAAGTGAGATACGTTTCTTATCGTGATCGAAGTCCAGAACAACAACTTTCACAGTCTGGTCGAGTTTCAACAACTCTTCCGGATGTGCAATACGTCCCCATGAAATATCTGTGATGTGGAGCAATCCATCAACACCACCAAGGTCGATGAATACACCGAAGTTGGTCATGTTCTTGATCACACCTTCCAATACTTGTCCCTTATCAAGGTTCGTAAGGATGGCTGCCTTTTGTTGTTCAAGATCTTTCTCGATCAACACCTTGTGAGATACGACTACGTTGTCATTTGTGTAGTTAATCTTCACAACCTTCACCTCGATGTTCTTATTAACATAAATATCGAAGTCGCGGATAGGCTTCACGTCGATTTGTGAACCAGGTAAGAACGCCTCGATACCAAAGACGTCTACAATCAAACCACCCTTTGTTCTGCGCTTTACAAAACCTTCGATGATCTCATCTTTATCCAATGCTGTCTGAACATATTCCCAACCCTTTACAAGTTTCGCTTTTCTGCGTGAGAGAACTAATTGTCCCATCGCATTTTCGCGCTCTTCAATAAAGAGGTCGACCATGTCACCGATTTTTAAATTCGGCATATCTTTAAATTCTGCCAGTGGCACGAGTCCGTCTGACTTGAATCCAATATTCAAAATCACGTCGCGGTTGTTGATACCTACCACGCTGCCTTTTACTACTTCGCTGTTGTTTACTGTAGCAACGGTGCCAGAGTAAAGTTTAAGCAAGTTGTCACGGTCGCTGGTATTGTAACCTTCGCCGAAACCTCTGCGCTCAAATGCATCCCAGTCGAAACCTTCCAGGGATACTGCACCTGTTGAAGCACTCTTACGGGCGGTAACATCACGCACAACGCGGCTGATACCTTCTTCTTCTTCAGCACGCTTCTGCGCCTTGAAGGCAGCAAGTTCGTCCTGTTCCAGCTCAACTTCTGCTGTTTTTACATCCACATCAGCATCCGCACCTTTTACAGCGAGAGGCTTCTTTGGAGCGTCTGTTTTGGTGGCCTTATGATCACCACCCTTTTTTTCAACTTTAGCCATACAATTTGCCCTATTCTACATGCAACGGGCGGGCGCGTCCGCAGCAAATTTGTTTGTAATGCCTTCCTGAAACCAATCAGGAGGGGTTTCCCACTTTAAACAAGGGGGCCGCAAATGTAGTGAAATTTTGGAAAAAGAGGATGTGAGGATGGGTTTTGAGCGGAGGCTATTGACGAGAATAAGACCTGCCCATTCCCTTCGGGCGGGCAATTAACCGCGGAGATAGCGGAGGAATGCACGCAAAGATCGCTAAGTTTAATGCGGAATTTGAGGGCCTGCTTCGCAAGTGAGAAGCAAAAGCCGACTTACTTATCTAGGTCCTCCGCCTTAAGTGTGCCAACTGCATATTCAATAGATATCCTTTGGAACACAAGTCGATATTCTGCCTGTGCCTTATCTGTTTCAGCCTGAACATAGACCCTGTTCGCGTTCGTAAAGTCAACAAAATTTGTAACGCCGAGATTATAGCGTTCTGTTTCAAGTTCAAGAGCAATTCTTGCCGCGGTCAATTTATCAACGCTAATACTGAAAGCTTTTTTTGCTCCCTCAAAATTTCTTACCGATCGGATCACGTCATTCTTGATTTGATACTCAAGGTTCTTTCTGGTCCACTGACTATTCTCATAAATAACTTTTTGTTGTTTATAGGTAGTCCGGCTTTGAAAACCATTAAACACATTGATTGACAATTGCACACCATATTGTTTGTAGGCGTTGTTTTGACGAAACTGTTCACTGAAAGGTCGGGCGACTGATGGGTTTGCCACCCTTGAAGATTTTTCAACCGATCCGATGCCATATCCTGTAGGCGATGTAGGATCAACGATTATTATCGACTGTGAAGTAACGGAAGTAACTGAGTCCGGAACATTATGTTGATAATTGTAAGAAGATCCGTATTGTCCAAAAGCATATAATGTGGGCATCATTAAACCTTTGGCCGCCGCAGTTGCAAAACGTGCTGCTGATTCTTGCTTAACGGCTCTCAGATAGTCGCCTCTGGATGACTTCGCCCTTTCAGACAAGGTCTCAATATCAAGTGAATCACCGTACCCGAGAGCAGTTAAGTCCCATGCCGGTCTTTCAACCTCGTATTGCTCGTTAGGGTCAATCAAAAGTGTTTGCGTTAACGTAGTCCTGTCGTTATTCAAGGTGATCTCCGCATTAACCATTAGTAACTCTGCACCTTTTGTCAATGCGTCCTGGTTGTACTCGTCCACGGGTGAACGTGCACCTAACGCCACTTGTTCCTTAACCTGATCAAGCTGTTTAGCCAGAGCAACAAAATTTTCCTTGGCGATTTTCAATAACTCAACGTCAAGCATTACTTGCAAATACTGAGTTGACACTGTGTTGATCACATCTTGTGCGGTACGATTAACAAAGTAAACCTGTGCATCCAGCGCGTTATGATATTGCCTTATCTGATTAATGCGGTTGAAGCCGCTGAATAAATTAAGCTGCGCGAAGATGTTACCATTGACGTTATCGCGAATACCATTGACTACCGTTCCCGTTTGATTGTTGAACGAATTACCATTGTATTGCGATGCAGCGCTATTAATTGTTATAGAAGGACCAATACCCGCAAGGCTTGCTACCTTTTGCATTTGACTATATTCCAGATTATTCTTCTGCTGATTGAGAAGTACACTGTTCTGAGTTGCAATTTTAACCGCATCCTGAAAAGTCAAAATCTTTGTTTGTGCACTTGCACTAAAGATCCCAGCACCAACTACTGTTAATAAAATAATAATTCGCTTCATGCCTTTTAAAATTGTCTTTTTACTTAACCAACTCATCCGAGTCAATCGTTCCATCCACCACTGTCACAATTCGCTTACCACGTCTTGCATTTTCTTCTGAGTGAGTCACTTGTATGATTGTAATCCCTTCTTCATTCAGTTTTTGAAAAATATCCATGATACGTTTTCCCTGATCTGAATGGAGATTACCTGTCGGCTCATCGGCAAGCAATAGTTTTGGTTCCCCTACGATTGCACGGGCAATGCCTACTAATTGTTGCTGACCACCGCTAAGTTGTTCAGGAAATAAATCTTTCTTCGCTACCATGCTGAAGCGATCAAGCAATTCAGCTACCATGCTTTTGCGCTGACTTCCGCTAACTCCCTTATATAAAAGTGGCGTCTCAATATTTTCATATACGGTCAGTTCATCAATGAGGTGATACGCCTGGAAGATGAAACCAATGTAATTTTTATGCATCTCGCTTTTCTGACGCTCTTTCATTTTATGAACAGGCTCGTCGAAAAAATAGTACTCTCCTGCTGAAGGCTCATCCAACATTCCAATAATATTCATGAGCGATGACTTGCCCGCCCCGCTGGGTCCCATAATGGTCAGGAATTCTCCCTGCTGCACCTCCAGGTCGATGCTCTTGAGAATGAATGTCCGCTGAAAGCGTGAGTCAATGTACTTGTCAATGTTCTGAAGTTTGATCATTTCTTTTTGGGGTTATGCCTCCCGGCAGGCAGTCTATCCCGGGTCCGTAATGCCAATAATAATGCCATCTGCATTTCTTCCATTAGACGGCAATTTGTAAGATTAGTTGTGTAAAATACGTCCGGGAGTGAAAAAAGGTGTCCGGTTGCGAACGTTGGAGCCGGGAAGCGGTAAACAGTAATCGGTAATCGGTGTCGCAGTGATACGAAGGCGATTACCGCTAAGTTTGCCAGAACCACTGATTACTGATTACCGATACTGATTTAACGATCACACAGCAAAGGCTTAGCTTAAAACACAATCGGTCGTAAGATAACATCCACCCTTCTATTCATAATCATCCCCTCATAAGTATCATTCTTATACACCGGGTTCTCAACGCCCCAATCCTTCGTATGGATCATTTTTTCCGGAACGTCTTTTTGAAGCAGGATGCCAAAAACGGCTTCACTACGCAAATGCGAAAGCATCTGGTTGTATTTTTTGCTTCCTATATTGTCGGTGTGACTGATCAATTGTATTTCGTATTTATCCAGCAGATTTGGAATAGAATCAAGCCAATGCCCAAGATCAGCCGCCTGGTATTCATCAATATAATAGCTTCCTCCATCAAAATAAATACTCTTGCGGATCTCGTCCTGAGCGTAGAGCGAACTGGTTATCAGCAGAAAAAGCAGCGTGAACCGGGGCATGGATAAAGTTACGAAAAACGGAAGAGATCCCGGATGCCAGTTGCAGGTTACCGGGCGGCTCACTGCTGATTAATAAAATAACGTAATCTAATAATTGGGATCATTGTAACTGGCAGCTGGTGGCTCGCAGCTAATTTTATAAAATACCACATCTAATAACGAGGACCCCGGCAACGGGC
>JANYDR010000054.1 GCA_025363495.1 Cyclobacteriaceae bacterium
TGCTGGTTCGGTAAACGAAGTGAAGGGTTCATTACTAAATCCCACCAGCACTATCAACAGTTGATCACCATAGCATGCGCATGGGTAATGCTGCGGCTGAAATTTTTCTTCAGGAAATTTCAGGTAAATCAAAAAAAATAATTCCTCAAAAAATAGTCCTAAAGCCCGAATTGATTATTCGTCAATCATCACTTCGGAAAAAAGAATAGTCTTACCAGCAATCATGAAAAAACTTACACGTACAACAGCTTCTCTACCTCAGACGCCTCCTGTAAAAATTCTGCAATTTGGCAGTGGTAATTTTTTACGTGGTTTTATTGACTGGGTCATCGATATATTGAATGAGAAAACAGAATTCAACGGAGCTATACAGATCATTCAATCTATTTCCGCAAGTGTGGGATCTCCGATTAATACCCAGGAAGGACTATACCATGTGGTATTGAACGGAATTAAATATGGTAAACCTTTCTATGAAACAAGGCTTATCACTTCAGTGAAGGGTGCACTCAATCCAGTTGAGGATGTTGGAGCTTATCTAAAAATGGCAGAAAATCCGGAACTGAGATTCATTATCTCGAATACAACAGAGGCAGGAATTACTTTCAGTGGTTTGGATACTGATCCGAAAAGTCTCTCAACAACATTCCCAGGAAAACTTACGATGCTACTATATCATCGCTATCAATTTTTCAATGGAGCTGATGATAAGGGCTTAGTTATGTTGCCTTGTGAACTAATAGAAAAGAATGGAGAGGCAATGAAGAATAGCATATTACAATACAGCTCACTTTGGAACCTGTCAAAGGATTTTCAGGAATGGATTAAACATCATAATAGTTTTTGCAATACACTTGTCGATCGAATTGTTCCCGGATTTCCCAAGGAGAGCATTGATCAAATCCAGCAATCTACTGGCTACGAAGACAGCTTAATTGTCGCTGCCGAGCCATATCATTTATGGATGATTGAAGCTCCTGAAGCAGTTCAGCAGGAATTTCCTGTCGATCAAATAGGACTTAATATAAAATTCGTAAAGGACCTTACCCCCTACCGAACAAGAAAAGTCAGGATATTAAACGGAGCCCATACAACACTTGTGCCTGTGGCCTATTTAAGTGGGTTCAGAACTGTGCGGGAATCGATGGAAGATCCTTCTATAAGTCATTACCTGCACAATACGTTATTCGAGGAAATCATACCTACACTGGACCTTTCGGCAGAAGAACTTCGCCAATTCGCAAATGATGTGACTGAACGTTTTCTAAATCCATCTATCAGGCATGAATTGATCAGCATTTCACTTAATTCAATATCAAAATACAAAGTTCGTGTATTGCCTTCTGTTTTGAAATTCATAGAAATTGAAAATCAATTACCTGACAGATTATTATTTTCATTGGCGGCACTTATTCGCTTTTACAAAGGTCAATGGTTAAACGAGGTTATACCCACCAATGATGCACCAGAGGTTCTTGATTTTTTTAAGAAAGTTTGGAAAGAAGATTCAGTTGAAAAAATCGTAAGGGCAACACTCAGCAATGCATCATTTTGGGGACAGGATTTAACAAAGATCGAGGGGTTCGCCGAGAAAGTTACAGGGTACCTAATGCAAATCGAAAGGCAGGAAGTGTTTTCAATTCCTGAATTTGCCTAAAGTTGAAAATCGAAAATAGAAAGTTGAAAGTTTAGCCAGCTCTACTTTCAGCTTTCGAATTTCGACCTCCAGCTTTCAACTTCTATTCATACTTCAACGTCTCTGCCGGGTTGACCAGAGCAGCTTTAATGCTATGGTAGCTAACGGTGGCAAGAGCAACCAAAAGTCCTGTGAGCATGCTAATGGCGAAAAGCTCCCAGCCAATGTCAACCCTGAATTTGAAATCAGCCAACCACCTGGTCATTACGTAATAGGAAACAGGTCCAGCCAAAGCAAATGCAATGACTGATAGCCATATGTACTGTCGATTGAGTAGTATGAAAATATTTGTCAACTCTGCTCCCATCACTTTACGAATGCCAATCTCCTTTGTTCTATTCACAGCATTTATTCCGGCCAGACCGAAAAGCCCCAAACACGAAATAAGAATCGCAAATCCGGTAGCCAGCCCCATGATGCTCATCCATCGTTGATAGGATTCGTATTGCTTTGCAACGTCAGCATCAAGAAATGTAAAGTCGAATGGCTTGCCAGGAGAAATATCGGGCCACACTTTACTAATTTTTTCAATTGAACCAGGTATGTCGGACGGCGTTACTTTTACCAGAATATTAACCAGGTTCCCAATTGACTTTCTATCCATCGAAAGAAGCATTGGCTCAATATTCTTTTCCAGTGACAGAAAGTGATAGTCCTTGACAACACCAATTACTTTCGCACCCATGCCGGTGGAATCTTCTCGCCAGTTCAAATATTGGTTCAACGGATCTTTCCATTTCATATCCCTGACCAACGCTTCATTCACAATGACGGCAGAAGTATCTGAGGGAATAGCCTCATCAAAATTTCTACCAAGAAGAAGTTTAATATCCAGTGTAGGAATATAATGTGAATCAACTGAATAAACATACGACGAACGCTGCTCTCCATCGATTTTATATCCATACCGGGAGTAACCTTGATTAAAAGATGAGCTTGTTCCAGCTACCGAAATAACAAAAGGTTCTCGCTGCATCTGTACCCGGAACCGCTCAACGGTCTTATCCGACTCATCGTTCCATCCTGCTTGCGTTGGCACTACAAGAATTTGTGATTGGTCATAGCCAAGATCCCTTGTTGCGACAAACTTCATCTGACGATACATGATCACCGAACTAATAATAAGAAATGCTGACAATGCAAATTGAAGTACAACAAGGGGTTTTGTAAACCCCGCCTGCAAACGTGAGCTGAAATTCCCTTTTAAAACCACTGCCGGGCGGAAACTTGACAGAAACAGAGCAGGATAACTTCCAGCAATGGCTCCCACAAAAACCGCAAGTGTTGTACTTACTCCAATCAGTAGAAAAATATTTGTACTATTTACGGTAATCCCTTTTCCGGTAAACTCATTAAAGGTCGGTAGAAATAAAACCACCAGTCCAAGACCAACAAACATCGAAATAATTGCCAGCGCGACCGACTCAAGGCTAAACTGATAAATCAATTGATTTTTCTGCGCACCGACAACTTTACGAATACCGACTTCCGTTCTTCTGGAAGTAGAAGTTGTTAAAGCCAAAGAGACGTAGTTAATGCATGCAATCAATAATATAAGTACTGCAATACCGCTCAATATAAATGAGTACTGTGGATCACTTGCTTTGTGCCACCCAGGTTTTTTAGTAAGATGAATACTGGTAAGCGGAGTATATTTCAATTCGAACATCTTCACATCTGCTGGCACAGGAACAGCCGATTCTTTTCTCCACTTTTCCATCTTATCACCCATACGCTTTTGCACAACCTTGTCAAGGTTCCGTGAAAATGCTGACATATCGGTGGTTGGTAACAGTTGTACAAATAGCGGCGTATTAAAATTTCCAAAATTCTCCAGATTTCGCTTGTACCCCGGACGGTTTTCCTGCGGGATCAATATTTCAAAATCAAGGCTTGAGTTAGCAGGCGGAGCTTCAACTATGCCAACCACTATAAAAGATTTCTCTCCGTTTTCATCAATCTGAACAGTCTTACCGATAGGATCCTCTTCTCCGAAATACTTCGCAGCAACGTCCGGAGTAAAAACTACTTCCGATGCATTCTTAAATAGTTTGTCAGCATTTCCTTTCAGCAGTTTAAAAGAAAACATCTTAAAAAAATCGGCATCGACGTAGGTAAGTTTCTCGGTAAAAACTTTTTCCCCCGAGCGAAATATGCCTGTGTTTCCGGAATTAAACCTTGTTGCAAATTCAATTTCGGGAAGATCATCCTGAAGGGCTTGTTTCAGACCAGTTTGCAAATAGGCAGCAAGATGAAAAGGCTCCTCTGGATCAGGCTGCCAGGTATCAAATTCCCTCCCCTCGATGCGATATATCCTCGATTTATTTAGATGGAACTGGTCAAAGTTTCCTTCATCCTGAATAAAAAGGAAGATTAGTATGCAAAACGCTATACCAATACTCAAGCCGAATGCGTTGATGAAGGAGTAAAGCTTTCTCTTTATAATATTGCGGGTTGCAATTTTCAGATAGTTATTTATCATAGTTGCTGTATAGGTCAAATATGACCTGATAAGTCTCGACTTCAAAGCATTCCGGTCCGATGCGCCAATAGGATGTACCGAATAAACAAATAGTTGTAGTGACCTGATTTATCTCTGAGTGCTTTTAAAGGCTTATTCTCCATACTTTTCTCCATGGAACAGTTTTTTATATCAAACTGAGAGCACCGTTTGAAATCAGACATATGGCGAACCTTTTGACAAGCATTTTACCTTCTGTAAATAAAGGGTATCATCTTCTGATGAAAAATAACCCACTTATTTTGTCGGCTTCGACTGCCTTTTTCACGACCTTTTCAATCTCTCCTATTCTTATAATTTTATCCGACCTTATTAGCCCGCTTTTGGGTAAGGGGAATGTTCATGAGGAATTATTCAGTAAAATTCAGGACGCACTTGGTCACCATACAGCCAAAGATGTTCACACCATTGTAGACGGTTTTGAGGCACAGGAGAGCAGCCTGCTACTCACCATTCCCAGTACTGTATTCTTTTATTTTATTGCCACCACTTTGTTATCCGTGATCAAACAGGCAATCCATCAGATCTGGAGCCTCAAAAAGAAAGATAATGGTAACAATATCATGTACTATGTAAAGGAAAGATTGACCGGGATCACCATGATGTTTCTTGTCGCACTACTTACCGTAATATCTTATACGATGGATATGTTTGAGGAGAGTTTTAAACGGCAGGAATTACTTTCCTCACTGGTAGGTACAGTCTTTTCATTGACCATCATTACGACCTGGTTTACGCTGCTGATAAAATACCTTCCGGAGGCGCGTGTGAAATGGATTGTGGCCATTGCTGGTGGGTTGTTTACCGGAATCCTTTTCAATAGTGGCGCTTTTTTGGTAGGCAGAATTCTTATCCATAAAAAAGTCTCCCTGATCTTTGGAGTCTCCAGTTCGATAGCGATGCTTTTGTTGTTCGTTTTCTATTGCTCATTCATCCTTTATCTGGGGATTTCATTCACTTACGAGTTGGCAAAGGCAATGCGAAAGCCGATACTTCCTGGAAAATATTCGATTGGGTTTACAGAGGAGATAAGGGAAAAAGGGAGGTAGGCAAAACTGACGAGCAGGAACCTTTGTTGGTGGAAAAAACTAAACGACGGCATTTTTTTACCATAAATTCTAAGACCTGCTAGGGTAAAAAAATTATTGCTAACTCGTCTAAAACGGAGAGTAAAATACTTAGCCAGTAGAGTAGAGAAAAGGAACAAGCGGTAAAGAGCTTACGCCACATTTGCTGACCTTGTTTCCTTTTCCCCCTCATCAATCCGTACGTGCAGTTTTCCCGCATACGGCTTTCCTACTAGAATTCATAACAGACATTCAC
>JANYDR010000084.1 GCA_025363495.1 Cyclobacteriaceae bacterium
CAGCGGCAACCTGCTGGGGCGTTTGAGTTATTGCCTTCGGAAATAATTCATCCGAGCCTCCTGATGTTTTATGAAAGCTGGTGGCTGTAACACCTGGACTAAATCCCAGTACATAGATTCCCTTTTTCTTGTTTTCCCACCAAAGTGATTCGCTAAAGTTTGTCACATAGGCCTTTGTTGCGGCATAAACCGCTGCACCCGGAAAGGAGGTGGTTCCAAGAGTAGACGCAATGTTTACAAGACTATCTCCCCGCCTTGCCTGTTTGATAAATGCATGTGACAGAACAGTGAGACTAACCATATTCAAGTTCATCATAGTCACCTGTTCGTGATATGGCATTTCGTCGAAACGACCGTACATACCAACCCCGGCATTATTAATAAGGACATCATAATGATTGGACGAAATGTTTCCGGCAATCACATGCACATCTTCCTTCTTTGACAGATCAGCAATCAGGGAATTATTACCGGCACCTGGAAGCGCGCGGACTGCCTTTTCAAGTTTATCCTTGTTCCTGGCCACCAGTGTTACCTGATCTCCTTTTCCAGCAAATAACTTTGCGAGTTCCAATCCAATGCCCTCGCTGGCCCCTGTAATCAATATTTTTTTCATCTGATACCGTTTATGAATTACGGTTAACCAAAGGTATTTGCAATCTGTCTTTGCCCTGTTTGGCATAAATGACAAAATACATGTGTTTTTGTGCCAAATGCCTGTTATCTTTCATGGAGTTATTTAATATTGAAAAATGAAAAAGATAACCCGCAAAAAAGTCAGCATCCTTGCCTTTGAAGACTGCACGCCAATGGCACCGGTGGCTATAATGGAAATATTAAATAAAGCCGGTCTCATCTACCAGCAGATAAACAATAGCAGCCAACCGTTTTTTGAAACTGAACTGGTTGGTATAAAAAACCTGAAAGTAAGGTCATCGAACAGTTTCACTCTTACCTGTCATACTACTATTGACCGCGTTCTCAAAACAGACATTTTGCTGATCCCTGCCATTGAATTTGATGTGGAGAATAAATTGGAAAAGAATAAGGCGTTGATACCCCATTTGCTACGGCTTCATAAAAAAGGTACAGAATTGGGTGGTATGTGTACGGGGGCTTTTGTGCTCGCCGCCACCGGCCTGCTGAAACATAAATCAGCCACTACACACTGGTATGCTTCGTCTGTTTTCAGGTCCATGTTCCCTGATATCACTCTGGAAGATCATAAGATCATTGTTGACGAGAACGGATTGTATAGCAGCGGTGGGGCAACTTCCTCGCTACACCTGGGTTTATATCTTACAGAAAAGTATTGTGGAAAGGAGACAGCAAGCCTGGCCGCACGCATGCTGCAGATGGACAATAAGTTTTCAACCCAGGGACGTTTCAGCATCTTCATGCCGCAGACCCAACACAATGATGAGGCCATTCACAAAGTGCAACGGGCAATTGAAGCTGAACAGGAGCAAAAGCCAAGTGTTGAAGACCTTGCATCGATAGCGAACCTAAGCCGCCGCAGCTTCATACGCAGGTTTAAGACCGCGACGGGAAATACACCTATTGAATACCTTCATCGTATGAATGTTGAAAAAGCCAAGCGTCATCTCGAGACGGGTAAAGACAGTGTTGAGCAGATTATCTATTCTCTTGGTTACAACGATCTGAATTCCTTTAGAAAAATATTTATTCGATATACTGATTTGACTCCGAAGGAGTACCGGTGGAAGTATTCGTTATAAGAATCTCTTTTCAGATTTTCTTTTCAATGAGCCAGCGATGTCCAAATGGATCAACGACAACACCTTGTCTGTAACCATAGTCATAATCCTTGACCGGACTCGATTCTATGGCACCGGCCATAATCGCCTTTTTTGCAAACGCATGTGGATCCGGAACAAATATTCCAATGACCGAAGTTGTTGCCTGGACAGTCTCGGGACTTAGTTCTCCGGATTTAGGAGACTCTTCGTGCAGATGAAACATGGCACCATCTATTTCAAGCTCCGCAACGTGAACGCTGCCATCGGAATTACTCCATCTTCTAAGTTCCACGGCACCGAAAGCTTTTTCGTAAAACTCCACACCAGCCAGCACATTTTTTAAAGTTAAATGAGGTGCAAATATTGTCGCCGATCATTACTCATATGCTGTCAGGTTTAATAAACGAGAAATCTAGGAGCATGGTAACAAAGATAATATTAATTAAAAAGAAGATTAATTAATAACAATTTCATTGGCAGGATGTTAAGTAACGAAAATCAATATTAAATCTTTTTCAAAGAGAATGAAGCATAAACGCAAAAGCGATCTTCCGTTTAAGATCTGCTGTATTTGCAATCGATCATTTTCATGGCGTAAAAAATGGAAATTAAACTGGAATGAGGTTAAATATTGTAGTGATCAGTGCCGGAATAAAAGAATGTTAAAAGAACAGCAATAGTATTTAATGAGAGCTCTTCGTACATGACTGATATCACTCTTATTTTTCCGCATCAGCTTTATGAGGACCATCCAGCATTAAAAAAAGAAAGAAAAGTGGTCATGGTGGAAGACTCACTTTTTTTCCTTCAGTATAACTTTCATAAGATGAAACTGGTTCTTCACCGCGCCTCGATGAGGCACTACAAAAAAGAGCTGGAAAGAAAAGGTTATACTGTATGGTATATCGACGCAACTGAACAGCGAACCATCACTTCCGTTTTGGAGGGTTTCAAGCTGCATAAAATTGAAACTATTCATTACGCTGAGACATCTGACTATTTACTAGAGCTCCGGCTAAGAAAAAGTGCAGCCCAACATCACATCAAACTCGTTTGCCATCCTAATCCCGATTTTCTTTGTGAACGCAATTACCTGGACGATTACTTCAATAAGAAAAAACGTTATTACCTCACCGAGTTTTATATCGAACAGCGAAAACGCCTAAAAATATTATTCGATTCAGCCCAGCCGCAAGGAGGACAATGGACTTTTGATACTGAGAACAGGAAAAAAATTCCAGCATCCGTTCAGCCACCTCCGCGCACCCCACTTGCAAATCAGGACGAAGTAACGGCAGCCAGTGACTATGTGGACCGGCATTTTTCTACTAACTATGGATCAACCAGGAATTTTTTTTATCCTGTAACTGCTCATGACGCACGGACTGCTCTCACTGAGTTTTTAAAAAAGCGGTTCCTGCATTACGGCATTTACCAGGATGCCATACGGGAAGAAGATTCGTTCCTTTTTCATTCCCTTGTTTCATCCTCACTTAATATCGGGCTATTAAAACCTGTTGAAATAATTGATGCGGCAATAAAAGCTGCAAGTCTCTACAAAACGCCAATCAACTCACTTGAAGGATTCATCAGACAGGTGCTCGGATGGAGGGAATTTGTGAGAGCGGTTTATGAAAGAGAAGGCGTAAAGCAGAGGACCCGTAACTATTGGAATCATAAACGAAAAATCCCTAATAGCTTTTGGAAAGGAGATACTGGAATAGCTCCCCTGGATAATGTAATTAAAAAAGCACTTGGAACTGCTTACTGCAGTCACATTGAACGCCTCATGATCGCGGGAAATTTGATGCTGCTCTGTGAATTTCATCCTGACGAAGTGTATCGGTGGTTTATGGAGCTATTTATTGACTCCTATGATTGGGTCATGGTTCCCAACGTGTATGGAATGAGTCAGTACGCCGACGGAGGGCTCATGAGCACCAAGCCTTATATCTCCGGCTCCAACTATATTTTGAAAATGAGCAATTACCCGAAAGGTCCCTGGTGCGAATTATGGGATTGCCTCTACTGGCGCTTTATCGATAAGCATAAAGAAGAATTTATTAAAAATCCCCGCATGAGTATGATGGTTAAACAGCTTGAGAAAATGGACGAAATCAAACGACAACGTGTACAGTCAGTTAGTGAAAAATTTTTAGCCGGGCTGGATCAACAAAATACATCCATTGATTAATTCATTTCCAATCACCTATCAGGAAATCCTCCGCCTGGTGAATCAGGTAGATATGAAAGACTATGCACGAACGCGAAATTATTTAGATGGCGGCGTATCCCATCTTTCGCCTTATCTGTCGCGCGGTGTGTTGACACTTCCACAAGTGAAAAATAAACTGCTGGAAAGGGTAAAGCTGGAAGATGCTATTCCTTTCCTTTATGAATTAACATGGCGCGAGTATTTTCAACGCACTTGGTGGAAATACCAGGATGGAATTTTTAGCAATCTAACGGGCAACGCGGCCAGAACACAACGCAAAGGTCTGATCAGAAATATTGTCGGTGCAAATACAGGAATTACTATTATTGATGAGCAGATAAATCAGTTGTACAAAATCGGTTACATTCATAATCATGCGAGAATGTATATTGCGTCGCTTGCTTCTAACATTGGACAATCAGATTGGCAACTACCTTCTCAATGGATGTACTACCACCTGCTCGATGGTGATGTTGCCAGCAATACCTTAAGCTGGCAATGGGTCGCCGGTACATTTTCTTTAAAAAAATATTTTTTCAATCAGGAGAACATAAATAAATTCAGCCAGTCTCTTCAGCAGGGTACATTCCTGGACATAGCATATGAAAAACTTCCCGGCCTTGAGTTACCTCCTGTACTGGATGAGCTGATTTCATCTGAGTTCATTACAGTTTTCCCTTCAAGACAACCACTTAAACTTGACCCTTCCCTGCCGCTTCTATTGTATAATTCCTACAATCTGGATCCGACCTGGAAAAAACAAATTGATGCCAACCGTGTTCTTTTGCTGGAACCTTCCCACTTCGTGAAATTTCCGGTCTCAGAAAAGGTGATGAACTTCATAATAGAGCTATCAACTAATATTGACAATATCCAGGTATTTGTCGGAGAAGTGAATGATATTCCAACATTGGAAAGGTTTGAATCAATCCTCAGCAAGCCACACCCCTCGTCCCGGCATTATCCAGGTGAAAAAGATGAACCCCAATGGATGTTTGCAAACATTGAACCGAAAGCATCATTTACCGCATTTTGGAAATTGTGTGAGCATTCATTGATACGAAAATGAAAATACTACTAACTGGTTCAACAGGTTATATCGGACGAAGATTGCTACCCGCACTTGTCGAGTCCGGACATAAGGTTGTTTGCTGTGTACGTCATCAGGGACGCTTTGACTGGGAAGACTTTACCGAAGACTTTTTAAAGCAGGTCCAGGTAATTGAGGCTGACCTCAATGATGAGAATTCCCTTTCATCTCTTCCTGCTGATATTGATGCTGCCTACTACCTGGTGCATTCCATGAGTTCGTCGCACGTTAATTTTTCCGAACTCGAATCACGATCAGCAGAAAATTTTGTCAATTATATCAATCGGACATCGTGTAAACAGATTATCTATTTAAGCGGGATCGTTAACGACAGCGATCTTTCAGAACATTTACTTTCCCGGAAGAATACCGAAGACATTCTACGACTGGCGAACTCTCCGTTGACAGTTCTTCGGGCCGCCATTATTATAGGATCTGGCAGCGCTTCCTTTGAAATCATACGTGACCTTGTTGAAAAACTTCCTGTTATGGTTGCCCCTCGCTGGCTAAAAACAAAATGTCAGCCCATCGGCGTACGTAATGTGATCGAATACCTGGAAGGCGTGCTCCTAAAACCTGAAGCATATCACAAGGTATTCGATATCGGAGGAACAGAAATTCTTACCTATAAGGAAATGCTTTATGAATTCGCCAAGGTTCGTGGATTGAAACGCTGGATTATCAGCATACCCGTGCTGTCGCCGAAACTTTCTTCTCTATGGCTTATCCTGGTAACGTCTACATCCTACTCCCTGGCGCGAAGTCTTGTGAACAGCATGAAGAATGAAGTGATCTGCAAGGAAACAAAAATTCAGGATATTGTTCCTTTAAAAAGATTAAGCTACGCCGAGTCATTACGAATGGCCTTTGACAAGATCAGCCAGAAAAATGTGATCTCCAGTTGGAAAGATTCAATCTCATTGGGGACAATCGACAAAAACTTCCTGAGCTTTATCATGGTGCCCGAACATGGAGTCTTTACCGACAAGCGTGAAGTTACCTTTGAACGCAACAAAGAAGAAGTTGTCAATAATATATGGCACATCGGTGGAGAACGTGGATGGTACTTTGGAAACTGGATGTGGGGAATACGAGGATTGATGGATAAGCTGGTAGGCGGCGTTGGACTTCGGAGAGGAAGAAGAAGTCAAACTGATTTAAAATCAGGTGATGCCCTTGACTTCTGGAGAGTGTTAGTAGCTGACAAACCCAACGGAAGATTGTTGCTATATGCTGAAATGAAACTGCCCGGAGAAGCGTGGCTTGAATTTAAAATAAAGGAAGCGGACGGTAAAGCCGTGCTGCAACAGACGGCGACTTATCGACCGCTTGGGATCTGGGGAAGGATCTATTGGTATTCTGTACTTCCGTTTCACGGTCTTATTTTCCCGAAAATGGCCAGTAATATTGTCAAGGCCTGATAATAAGAACGTGGTCGGTGTTAGCCTTTGGTTGATGTTTGCCGAACGACTGCGGATGCTCAACCTCTAATTCACAAGTAATGATTCACTTCAATACTCCTCATACCACTCAAATCTCTCCTGAACAATATTCTCCTTCTCTTTTTTTACATGTTGCAGAAAAGCATTTGCAACAGGAGAATGCCCTTTTCCTTTTAACCAAATAAGTTGCCAAACCGTTTTGATAGGCAAACCCGAGATGGGAATAATTTGAAGATCTCCATTATGCAATTCATTTTTAATTCCAATCAATGGCATAATCGAATAACCTAATCCTGCCAGCACCGCCTGCTTGATCGCCTCATTTGAGGTAAGTTCCATTTTTCTAATTGCCGGCAAATGATTGCGATCTATAAAATTCTCCATGGCTTGACGGGTACCCGAACCTTTCTCACGATAGATAAGCGGAAGTTCTTTTAAAATCTCTTTGGCGTGAAGACCTTTCTTTAGCTTATGATCGCGATTGCCCACGAGGTATAACTTATTCTGCAGCAAATCAATTTTCTCTACGTTTAATGAGGATGGAATAATTGAAACAAGGGCAAAATCTACTATATTCACCTCCAGGCTTTCAATCACTTTGCTTTTATTGGTAACATCCATAACGAGCTCAACTCCCTCATGTTGTTTCATAAAAGACGAAAGAAAATAAGGCATCACATATTTGCCTGTTGATACTGTCGAAATTTTTAATCTGCCGGTAAGATTGCCTTTGAATTCATGTGTTTTGAAATTGATCATAGCCACCTGATTCAAAATATTTTCTGCCGCCTCCGCTATCTCCCGCCCAAAATCGGTAATGTAAATTCTTCTACCCACCACTTCTGTCAATGGAATATCAAATTGGTCCTGAAGATTTTTTAACTGAATAGAAACAGCAGGCTGTGTGAGATGAAGCTCTTCAGCTGCTTTAGTAACACTTTGTGTCTGGGTGATTTTCAAAAATACCTGGAGCTGGTTTAACGTGTAGTTCATAAATTTTACTTATGCTTTTCATTATAAATATAAATAAAAAAATAAGATTGAGACACGCCAGATTTGCATACCAACATCAAATCACGATGAGCAGGCTAAGATTATTTCAAAAACTGTCGCTACTAATAATGCTAATGGCACTCGTGTATCTCAAAGTCAAAAATCATCATCCAGACTGGATGTTTGAAATAGTAACGGACGTAGCCATCGTCATCATTTTGCTGGGTGTGGGAGAGATTATCTTCGGCTTTTTGCTTGCATGGCTCTCTTTCTATGTCTCAAAAACTTTTCGATATATAAAAATTAAAAACAAAAAAATATGAAAGACACTACCAAACAATTCCTGCTAGGTCTCGTCTTTTTGGGCGCTGGCTGCTCTCTCCTTCCAATGGGGTGGATGATAAGGTAGACCGGGAACCATTGCAGATGTTAGTAGAAACAATTCTTATCATCCTTGTTGCTGTAACATTGTTACTCGTTTATCAACTTTTTTTTGAT
>JANYDR010000109.1 GCA_025363495.1 Cyclobacteriaceae bacterium
TTCGGCGTAGAACTCCATCTCCTGTAAAAGGACCCGAGCGTTCTCACGCTCCTGAACAGTCTTGTCTTTATTGAATTTCTCTAATTTATTCAGGTCGTTGTGGCTGTAGAACATCAGGCATATTCCTTCCAGGCCGTCGCGGCCTGACCGACCTGTTTCCTGATAATAGCCTTCAAGTGACTTCGGTACATCATAGTGCACCACAAACCTGACATCTGGTTTGTCAATACCCATTCCAAAAGCAATGGTTGCTACAATAATATCTGTTTCTTCGTTGAGAAAGTCATCCTGATTTTTGACCCGAACGTCAGGATCAAGACCGGCGTGATAGGGAGCTGCCTTGAATCCATTAACGTTTAACAACTGGGCGATCTCTTCAACTTTTTTACGACTAAGACAATAGATAATTCCTGATTTTCCTTTATGATCTTTCAGGAAGCGAATGAGTTGCTTCTTGGTTTCTTTTTTAGGCCTGACTTCATAATAAAGATTTCTCCGATTGAAAGAAGAGATGAATACATCTGCCTCTTCCATTTGAAGATTTTTCTGAATGTCCAATTGTACTTTAGGAGTAGCGGTGGCGGTTAACGCAATAACTGGCATGTCGCCAAGTTGTGCGATCATGGTTTTGATCTTGCGATACTCTGGTCGAAAGTCATGGCCCCATTCGGATATACAGTGGGCTTCATCAATAGCAACGAAGGAGACATTTACTTTTTGAAGAAAAGCAATATTCTCTTCCTTGTTAAGTGATTCCGGTGCTACATATAAGAGTTTTACCGATCCATTGATACAATCTTTTTTCAATCTGGTTATTTCTCCTTTACTAAGAGTGGAGTTCATAAACCGGGCATTGATACCATACGCATTCAGCTGGTCAACCTGGTTTTTCATCAACGCTATCAATGGAGAGATAACAATAGCCAGACCATCTTTAACCATTGCTGGTAATTGATAGCAAAGTGACTTGCCTGCCCCCGTAGGCATAATAACGAATGTATTGCGTCCGGTTAAAATATTCTTAATTACCGTTTCCTGGTTTCCTCTAAAAGAGGTGTAGCCGAAAAATTCTTTCAGTTGAGCTTTTAATGAGTCTGTTTCTTCAGCCACTATCATGATCCTAATTCGATTTAATCATTACATTTGCCTTCCGCAATCGATAAAGTGCGAAAGAGCATTGAATATACTAAAAATTAGTTAGAATAGTCTCAACAATTTCGTGAATTGCAGGTAAGTACTGGGTGAACGGAGAGAAATCCAAAATGTTATCGGAAGGCTAAAAAATGGATAAAAATTTACATGTGGTGCTGATGGCGGGAGGAGTTGGTACTCGTTTCTGGCCTTATAGCAGGAATGGAAAGCCCAAGCAATTTTTAGACGTACTCGGCACTGGAAAGACTCTTTTACAATCAACTTATGAGCGCTATTTACCTATTTGTCTTCCGGAAAATATATGGATTGTAACCCATGAGGAGCATGCGCCAATTGTTCAGGAGCAACTCTCTATTACCAGCACAGATCAGATATTAACGGAGCCAATGCGTAAGAATACCGCCCCGTGTATTGTTTATGCTGCGAATAAGATTTATTTACGGGACCCAGATGCGATAATGATCGTTAGTCCATCCGATCATTTAATATTAAGTGAGAAAGAATTTCTTCATACGATTCAAAAAGCTGTTGACCAGGCGAAATCACAGGATAAACTAATCACGCTAGGTATTAAGCCTACCCGACCGGAAACAGGCTATGGTTACATTCAATTCCTGGAAGGCAAATCCAATCTTAAAAAAGTAAAAACATTTACCGAGAAACCAGCCATTGCACTGGCCAAGACTTTTTTGGAGAGTGGTGATTTTGTCTGGAATTCCGGAGTATTTGTCTGGGGCGTAAAAGCAATTCTCAACGCTTTTCAGCGCTACCTGCCAGAATTGGCAGAAGCATTTGAAGAGATACGACCTCAACTATTTACCTCCGATGAGAGGGCTGTAGTGACACAGATTTATGCGCAAACAAAAAGTATTTCTATCGACTACGGTGTGATGGAAAAGGCCGACAATGTGTACGTGTCATTGGGTAATTTTACCTGGTCTGATCTTGGTTCATGGGAATCTTTACACGAAGCCTCTGTGCGGGATGATCACAACAACGTGGTCAGTGGAGAAGCTTTAGTGTATGAAACACGCAACTCTGTTATTAAAGGTGAAGCTGATAGGTTGATTGTTGTGCAGGGACTAAATGGTTACCTCGTTGGTGTTTTTGATAACGTTGTTATTGTCTGTGAGAAGGATAAGGAAGACCTATTCCGCCGATACGTGAATGATCTCAGGGCCAAATCAAATGGCACCAATTACTTATAGAACTTTTGCCTAATGACCTCATATATGGCGATCCCTGCCGCTACTGAAACATTCAACGATTCAATTTTTCCCTTCATGGGGATCTTGACTACAGCATCTGCTTCTTTGAGCAATGGAGGAGCAACTCCATCTTCCTCAGAACCCATCAGTAATGCAGTAGGAGAGGAGAGATCAAGTTCATAAAGATTTTTAGTTGCTTTTTCAGTGCAGGCTATCACCTGTATGCCATTGTCCTGTAAATCCTTCATTGCCTGCTTAAGGGATTTCACCCTGCACACTGGTAAATGGTGAAGTGCTCCTGCTGAAGTTTTTACGGCATCACTTGTAATGGGCGCATTCCCCTTCTCTTCAATTACCAGTGCATCCATCCCCGCACACTCGCAGGTTCGTGCAACCGCTCCAAAATTGCGCACATCAGTAATACGGTCTAGCAAAAGAAAGAATGGAGTACGACCTTCGCTATAAGCCAGGTCTATAAGACTTTGAAGTGAAGCATAAAGTGCAGCCGATAAAAATCCTACTACCCCCTGATGATTTTTTGTGGTGAGCTTATTGATCTTTTCCAGAGGTACCCAACTATAAGGAACATCATGCTCCTTGAGAGTATTAACCAACTCCTTCATCAAGTCGTTGTTCAATCCAGTTTGTAAATAGATTTTATCAATCTGTTTTCCTGCCCGCACAGCCTCAATCACTGCGCGTGTTCCGTAAATAAGATCCAGTTTATCCATTTTAGTTTTTATGGACCGGCAAGTTACGTTCTTAAAAATCTGGAAAGAAACTATGGTGTACCTAATCTCATCTGCAGGCTATACCTGGTGACTTGCAACAGGCGACGATTTTAAAACCTGCTTTTTCTCCACAGGTCAATAGTTTGATACCAGCTTTCAGTAAATTGTGAATCTCGAATCAGTACATAATGATCAGGATTATAAACGCTTCCTGCCTTTGTAAATACAAATTGCTGACGTGGATTCTTATAAGCCCATATTTCCTGCTGACCATTGACTGCAATTTCATCCGGCGCACCAAATACGATGAAGATCATGCCCCGGTCGGTCTTCCAACCTTCTTTGTAAGAGGTAAAGAATAGGTTGGCAATCTCAACACGTTTAAAATAACTGCGCATAAAACTTTTGGCGCGTTCTTTATCGTTTGTGATGTCAAGTATGACTTTGTCGAACTTGGTTTTGTCTTCATCGGCATCGCCAAGTTTATCATTTTCTTCGCGTGTTGTGACGAATAACAGCGGGCCTTTGAGTTCAGCAAGCTTATTGTACTTAGGATAGGGACTTTTTTTGACCATGAAGGAGAATCCTTCCGCTGATGTAGTGTCTTCCTGGGCAAGGTAAAGACCTTCTCTTTTAAATGGTCCTACTTCACGTCCAGGCAGAATAGAAAAGGTTGAGTCTGGAAACAGGAATCTGTCTGTTTTTAATTCTTTATCTGCGAAGGGAGGTGACGGTGTTGGAAAATTATCTATATAAAATGAAAAATGAATCGGTTTTCCAGATCCACTGCCATGAACAACATATTTGCCATCACCAGATGTAAATGGCGACCATTGCTTTACTCCGTTTTTTTCCAGAAAGCCATTGACGGGAAAATGGGATTCAATTTGTCTGAAAAACATCCAGCTTTTTGAAGTGGATTCGTTGGTTACTTTTGCCACCAAAAGCCACGGCTTTTCCGGTTTGAGGAAGGTAAATTTACCCTCCACGGCTCTTCCGTTTAATTTAATTGTATCATTTGGGATAATGATCCCGCCCTGTCGTTGACTATAAGAATCTTTTTTTTCCCACTGCATTAAGTAAGTAGTGGGAATAGTATTGATACTTTCAAGTGTGTAATAAAGCGTAACGCTATCCCCATGGGCAACAGGATGCATTCCCATGTAGACTTCGCCCTGTAAATTATACAAGTAGTTAAAGTTGATACTGCTTACCGACTGTGCATGGCCTACGGCAGTAATAAAGAACAAAAGAATGCAAAGTAATGACCTCATTTCAGCTTTTTTTCAGATTGTATTAATCTTGGCGTTTGGACTGACCTTATTTAGAGGCTGGAACACCCTAAAATGTCACTCCAGAACCGTAAAATAACGAAGAAACGAATAGAAACGATACAGCCTCAAAAACAGTATTTTTGCGCCCATGTCAAAGATTTATACAACCGAAATCACCTCTGATCAAATTGTTTCCGATAATCCATTGCATCAGCGTCTGCTAAAACCCTATGTAATTGCAAATCAATGGATCAAGGGCGATCTGTTGGAGGTTGGATGCGGGGAGGGAAGAGGTATTGATTGGATGCTTCCGTCCGTTTCCTCCTACACAGCAATTGATAAAATTGAATCAGCTGTTGCATTGCTGCGAGAAAAATATCCTAACTGTAAATTTGTGAGTGATCACCTACCTCCGCTTCCTTTTGATGATAATTCATTTGATTCGGTGGTAAGCTTCCAGGTGATTGAGCACATTGAAAATGATGACCTTTTCCTAAAAGAAATTTTTCGGGTGTTGCGTCCGGGAGGTATTGCGTTAATGACAACACCCAACAGGCTTCAGTCGCTTTCGCGGAATCCGTGGCATATTCGGGAGTACACAGCACAAGAACTCACTAATCTTGCTCAAACTATTTTTCCGATGGTAGAGATGAAGGGAGTAACGGGCAATCAGAAAGTAATGACTTATCATGAACGCAATAGAAAGTCAGTGAACAAAATAATGCGATGGGATATTTTTGATCTTCAGCATCGCTTGCCAGCATCACTGTTACGAATTCCTTACGATCTGCTGAACCGTATCAATAGAAATAAACTACATGCTGGTGCCGATGAATTGGTGACCGGAATTTCTCAGGATGATTACATCATTACTGAAACCGGAGATCAGGCATTGGATCTGTTTCTTGTGGTGAAGAAGTGACTTAGGCATTAGGATAGCTTCACATTAAGTATGGGTATATTTCTAATGTCCAATACCCAATGCCTAATACCTTTCACACTAAAAGTCTTCCCTTCCTGACCCGTCCCTGATCTGGAGTCCCTGAATAATTGCCTGATACGCATCTTCATATTTCTTTGCGTTTTCAGTATCACCGTTTTCATAAAGAATGCGTTGGAGTTCTCCTAAAATGTAAAGATCTCTTCTTATCTCAAGTGATATTCCGGAGTACTTGCTCATTTCATAGTTGACCATTTCGATTGCACGTGGCCCCATTGTATTAGCGACCTCCAGGGCTTTTTGATTTTCATGGACTTTATAAAGGAGATCAACCGTTGTTACAGAAGTAAGATCATATGGAATTGTATTATCGGGAATCTTCTTAAGATTGAAAAGAAGCACATTGCGGGCACGGGTGGTATCTCCTTCATCCAGAAGACCTTCTACCAGTGTGTTTAAGGAACCGCGATGATTTTGTACAAAGCCCTTATAATCTTCCGTGTAGTATAGTTTTGGATTGTCCAACCCGCGGTATTCAAACTTGTTGATCATTTTATCATACGAAGACTCAGTGTTTACAAGATTCTCGCGCTCTTTGCGATTGTTTTTAACAGGCAACACGCGGTATGCATTTCCCTCTTGCACCACATAATCCCGTAAATCCAGATTAAGCTGTGACAGTGAAGTATTATTGAGGTACAACGGACGTTCCCAGTTATTTGTAGCTAAAATATCAAGGAAGGCGAGGTCTTTTTTCTCCAGTACATTTCCGCGCAAGCGAAGTTTCATTTGATCAACAACAAGACTGTCCATGCCTTTAGGTATAATACCTTTTGCAATAACATCTGCTTTATCGATTTGTAATGTGAAAACTTTGCTCGGAACTATATTGTTACGCTGATACCTGAGTTGAGGATAATTCTTCTTCAGCAGGTCGAGAAACTGATGCAAATCAATCGCAGGTATTTTAAGATCCTGGTAGTAAAGCACATCATTGAATCCTCCCTGGCGATAATGATCGAGCGTGAGGGTGTATTTAAAAGGCGGTGATTGATTGATCTTCTTCATGGACTGATCAATGTACCAATCGGTGTTATAGTAACTGAATACGACCACCCGAACATCTGGGCGGAAGCCTTCTACTTCCTGAGCGTACCACAGCATGAACGTATCATTGTCGCCTCCGGTATAGAGGATGGCATTCGGTTCGCACGATGCCAGGTAGTTTTTACCGGAATCGACTGAAAAGAAGCGATTGGAGCGATTGTGATCGTCCCATCCCACAGCGCCCATTAAGGCAGGAGCAGACAAACAAAGAATAGTTGCCACTATTCCACTTGTCTTCTGGTTCTTTAGGAATCCATTGAAAAGCTCTGCAATGCCAATGACGGCAAGTCCTATCCAGAATGTAAAAGCATACGTGGACCCTGCATAGATGTAATCACGCTCACGAGGTTCTTCCGGAGGAGAATTCAGGTATACTACAATCGCTACGCCTGTCATTATGAATAGAAACCCTACAACGGCAAAGTTTTTAGTGTCTTTTACGAATTGATAAAACATTCCAATGAAGCCAAGGAGAAAAGGGATCATGAAAAAATTATTGCGGGCTTTATTATTACTTATAATGGCGGGAACTTTTTCGAAAGCGTCCAGCGGACTCAGCCAATTGGAGCCCTGCGCATCACCTTCGCGACCCGCAAAATTCCACATGAAGTATCGCATATACATATGACCTATCTGCTGACGGAACATATAATAAATATTCTGTGGCCACGTTGGCTTCTGTCCTTCTTTTAGTCCTATAATATCACGGTAGGATTGTTTGTACTCAGGATTCCACGCCCGTGGCAAGAACGTTTCCTGTCCTGGCTCATACACATATTCAAATTTATGGTCGGTAATTTCATATTTGTCTTTTCCCTTTGTGTATACTGCAGCGCCCTCTTTATAGTCAATAACCTGAGCTGTGAAGTAAGCACCGTATAACAATGGGCGACTGCCGTATTGCTCACGTTTCAGGTAACGGACAAATGACATTATATCTTTGGGGGCATTTTCATTAATGGGAGTATCAAAGTTGGAGCGGATCACTATGGTAGCATACGAGCCGTATCCAATCAGGATGAATGCAGTAGATAATAAAAATGTACTGAGAACAGGTTTATTGTTTATCTGGGAATACCGGATACCAAAAACCAATACGCCGATTATTAGCAAACAGAATACAAGAGCACCTGATCCAAAAGGCATCCCAAGATTGTTCACAAAGAATATTTCAAAACCAGCGGCAAGAGAAGGAAGACCTGGTACAATGAAGTCATTGATGAACAATACGAGACTGCCGCTCACACCTAATGCTGCAATAATTCCCCAGGTAGTGACTTTATATTTTTTAAAGTAATAGATCAAACCAAGTGCCGGTATGGTTACAAGGTTCAGCATGTGAATGCCTATTGAAAGGCCCACGATGTAAGCGACAAACACCAGCCAACGATTGGCAGCACTGTCATCTTCGATCACGTCCCATTTCAAAACACACCACACGACAAAAGCAGTGAAAAATGCAGACATGGCATATACCTCAGCCTCCACGGCAGAATACCAAAACGAGTCAGAAAAAGTGTAGGCCAATGAGCCAACAAGTCCAGCGCCCATTAGCGTCCAGATCTGTCCATCCGCCAGCTCTGAATCTTTTTTTACGCCCATCATCTTTCTGCCAAAAAGGGTGATTGACCAGAATAGGAAGAGAATTGTGAAAGCACTGGCTAGCACGCTCATGAAATTGATCCAATAAGCCACTTTGAGAACATCGCCGAAAGCAAGAAATGAGAACATCCTTCCCAGCAACATGAAAAGAGGGGCGCCTGGGGGGTGAGAAACCTCCAGTTTGTACGCTACAGCAATAAATTCACCGCAATCCCAGTAACTGGCGGTCTCTTCAAACGTAAGCCAGTACGTTATAAACGCAATGGCGAAAGCCACCCATCCTGTAATATTATTGGTCTTTTTGAAATTCATGCGATGTTTTAGAAAAACTTGGGTGCGAAAATAAGGAATAGTGGATTGTTCCGCGGTACCATTTTTCAATTTTTGAAGGAGGGGGCTGGGGTTTCAGGATACAAGGTTCAGGTTAGGGTCCGCAAGTCTGATCGGCCTTTAGTAATAAATAGAAAAGCCTATTGTAACCCGGATCTGGTCCCAAGCAAGATTGAATTAGTAAACGATTATGTAAAACAACAGCCACATCAAAAATACCGGGACATAAAACCCAAGCACTATTGTCCAGGCCGGCTTCATACCTCTTCTGGTAAAATGTTGAATGCCCAAGACCAGCACGAACCAGTAAAGTGGTTCAAATAAATTCAGTGCTTTGAACGGATAAGCGTAGTGCGTTGGCAACTCCTGATAATCCACGAGGTTCATAATCGATAGTGGATAGAAGGCCTGTATCTCATAGTAGTTGGGATCGGATTGAATAAAAAGGAACCAAATAATTTTTATGAGTTCTGGGATAAGGAAAACAAACTCAGCCAGCATTACGATTCCCCAGCATTGGGAAAAGGTGACCCTGTATCCAAAGAGAAAGCATCCAATCCAGATGACCAGGCCCAATACCGTAAATTTCCATGCATAAATTAAGGGTATCGTAAAATACTGCAGAGCACTTCGTATATATAGAAAAGAGCCCTGAGACTGATCAGCCAGGAACTCAAACGCAGCTGTTTCGTTCTCTATCATTGACTTCTTAATGAATAAGAAGGTAAGGGTGGCAAGGCATAAAAGGATGAAGGTTTGCCGCTTTGGCGTATCAAAAACTGATTTTTGAGGGGTCAAAATTTCCATATACTGATTACTGAACTTAGGGTATTACTTTTGCGGCTGTGAAATATAGGTTTAAAATATTATTTGCCCTTTTAACGGGCTTCATCTCTTTTTCGACTGTTGCTCAGGCAAAGAAAGACACGACAATAATTTTGATTTCCAGCCTTAGCGTACAAATCGAAACTACCGATGCGTTGAACGATCTTTACAATTTTAAGTTTGAAAAAGCAGAACAGCAATTCCGCTGGTTCAAGCAAAGGTATGCATGGCACCCTCTTCCTTATTTTTTATTGGGTCTTAGTGAATGGTGGAAAATTATGCCAAGTACCAATGATCGCTCTCATGATGATCGTTTTTTGGCTTATATGGACAGCACTATTCTCGTAGCAGATCATCTCCATGACAAAAGTCCTGAGTATCGGATTGAGGCTGCATTTTTTCTTGCCGCAGCCTACGGATTCAAGGGAAGGCTTTATTCGGATGAAGAACGTAAAGAATGGAGAAAAGCAGCGGTGGCAGGAAAGCGCGCTTTGAATTATCTTGAGGAGTGCAAAGAAAAAAATTACTTAAGCCCCGAATTACTATTTGGTGATGCTCTCTATAATTATTTTTCTGTTTGGGTGCCAGAAAATTATCCCGCACTGAAACCACTTTTGTGGTTTTTCCCAAAGGGAGACAAAGCGCTTGGATTAAAGCAATTAAAAGAAGTTTCTTACAATGCTTTTTATACCCGAACGGAAGCGATGGTATGGCTAATGAGAATATGGAACAGCTATGAAAATAAAAATGAACAGGCTCAGCAACTTGCTGAATATCTTCATATGACTTATCCGGATAATCCGTATTTCCATCGGTATCATGCTCGAATGCTTTACCAACGAGGGATGTATCCTCAAATGGAGAAGGAGTCAAAATCCATATTGGCAAGGATTGATAGCGGCAGGTTGGGATATGAAGCCACCAGTGGTCGCTACGCGGCCTTCTTTCTGGCGCAATTGGGAGACGCACGCAGTCAATTGACCGATTCTAAAAAATATTATGAAATGGCCGTTCACTATTCTGAACAGAGTGGAGCAACTGATTCTGGTTATTATCTTTATTCTTTGATAGCCTTGGGAGAAATCGCCAACAAGCAGGGTAACAAGGTGGAGGCGCGAAAATATTTTAAAGAAGTTAAAAGCAAGGCCGGTCGTAAGGATGAGGCGTATAAAGATGCGAAGCGAAGGCTTAAAAACCTGGAAAAGAATGATTAGTCAGGGTGTTCATTAATTAAAAATAATTATTGTTGAAAAAGAGAGCATTAATTACCGGAGTAACAGGACAAGACGGGGCTTATTTGAGTGAACTTCTTTTGTCAAAGGGTTATGAAGTTCATGGAATTAAGCGGAGGTCTTCTCTGATAAATACCAGTCGGATAGATCATCTTTATCTTGACCCGCATGAGAAAAATTCAGATTTCCATCTTCATTATGGGGACTTAACGGATGCATTGAATATTACACGCATTGTTAAAGATGTGGAACCGGATGAGATTTATAATCTTGGTGCAATGAGCCACGTCAAGGTTTCATTTGAAGAGCCGGAATATACCGCAAATGCTGATGGAATTGGAACGTTGAGAATTCTGGAAGCCATTCGTTTGCTTGGCCTCACTAAAAAGACAAAATTTTATCAGGCGAGTACATCTGAGCTATACGGATTGGTTCGAGAGATACCACAACGGGAAACAACTCCTTTTTATCCGCGATCGCCTTATGGTGTTGCGAAACTTTATGCCTATTGGATCACTGTAAATTATCGTGAAGCATATAACATGTTTGCCGTGAATGGAATTCTTTTCAACCATGAAAGTCCATTGCGGGGAGAGACATTTGTAACGAGAAAGATAACCAGAGGAGTTGCTCAGATTGCTTTAGGTCTGGATGAAAAAATATTTTTAGGGAATCTTGATGCCGAGAGAGATTGGGGGCACGCGAAAGATTATGTCGACGTAATGTGGAGGATGTTACAACATTCGCAGCCGGAAGATTTTGTAGTAGCAACTGGTAAAAAAACTTCTGTACGCAATTTTTGCAGGATGGCATTTGAGGCGGCGGGGATCATAATATCTTTCAAAGGCGCTGGTGCTAAAGAAATGGGTATCGTTGAATCCGTAAAAACACCGGATATAAAAGTTAAGCCTGGTCAGATTATTATTGAAATTGATCCACGTTATTATCGCCCTACTGAGGTTGAGTTATTAATTGGAGATGCTTCGAAGGCAAAGGAGAAATTGGGATGGGTGCCAAAGTATACATTATCAAAATTGATAAATGAAATGGTAGCATCTGATCTTGAATTATTCCGAAAAGATATAGTTCTTAAAAAAGGCGGATTTAATATTGTCCGCCCGAGCGAGTCATGAACAATCAGTCGAAAATATTTGTAGCCGGTCATAGGGGCATGGTAGGTTCTGCTCTTGTTCGCAAATTGGAGCACGAGGGTTTTAAGAATCTTGTTGTTCGGACATCATCGGAACTTGATCTTAGAGACCAAACTGCTGTCGAAAATTTTTTCGATGGAGAGAAGCCTGAGTACGTTTTTCTTGCTGCAGCGAAGGCAGGGGGCATTGTAGCAAATAATACATTTCGGGCAGAGTTTTTATACGATAATCTGATGATTCAAAATAATGTCATTCATCAGGCTTATAAGCAAAAAGTAAAAAAACTTCTTTTCCTAGGGAGCTCTTGTATCTATCCAAAAATGGCTCCTCAGCCTTTAAAAGAAGATTCCTTGTTGACAGGATTATTGGAGCCCACTAACGAACCTTATGCTATCGCAAAAATAGCTGGAATTAAAATGTGTGATGCCTACCGGAGTCAGTATGGTTGCAATTTTATTTCTGCGATGCCAACGAATTTATTTGGGCCTAACGATAATTATGATCTACAGACATCTCACGTAATACCGGCATTGCTCAAAAAATTTCACGAAGCGAAAGTCAAAAATGATGAGAGCGTAACGGTGTGGGGAACAGGTCAGCCGATGCGTGAATTTATGCATGTGGATGACTTGGCAGAGGCATGTATTTTTTTAATGGAGAAATTTAATGGGCCTGGTTTTGTTAATGTGGGAACGGGATCAGACTTATCAATTAAGGATTTAGCTCTTTTGATTGCACGTGTAACTGAATATTCGGGTCAAATAACGTTTGATTCTACCAAACCAGATGGGACGCCAAGAAAATTGATGGATATCTCGTTGCTTCACAAGATGGGTTGGAGACATACGATAAGTCTTGAAGATGGCTTAAGACATCTTTATAAAGATATTCAACAGAAGTTATAAATTTATTGGAGAGGTGGGTCTTGGGTTTGTTTTTACTTCGTAATCTTTTTTTGAGCTCTCATGGCAAATCCTTCTGAACCGACAACTGAAAAAAGATATTCATTCAAATTCTTTAGGAAGTGCAATATGTGCGGCTCGGACATCGCTGCTTTCAAGATTCTTGGCAAGAGACTTAATCAGTCACAAGGCAAAAATCCACGAAATAAAATGGGCATTACAACTACTGTAGTACGGTGTAATAATTGTGGATTGATCTTTGCGAACCCACTTCCTGTTCCTGAAAACCTGCAAAATCATTATGGCATAGAACCGGATGATTATTGGAAGGAAGATTATTTTGTGCTGGGGGAAGATTATTTCAAGCAGGAAATTGAGACGCTGAGATCACTTACTTCATTTGCGAAAGGAAGTAAGGCTTTGGATATTGGGGCAGGCCTTGGAAAGTGCATGATAGCGTTGACAAAGGCTGGTTTCGATACATACGGTATAGAACCTTCAAAGAATTTTTACAACGCAGCAATCGAGAGGATGAAAATCGATCCGGACCGATTGAAAGTGAGTTCGATTGAGGCGGCGGAGTTTCCTGATAATTATTTCGAATTTATTACGTTCGGTGCTGTGCTGGAACACTTTTACAATCCTTCAGAATCAATCAACAAGGCAATGAGATGGTTGAAAAAAGATGGCATTATACAGATAGAAGTTCCTTCTTCTGATTGGATGATCAATAAAATTTTGAATGCTTTTTATAAAATTCAGGGATTGGACTATGTGGCGAATATTAGCCCCATGCATGAGCCATTTCATCTTTATGAATTTTCATTGAAATCATTTCAGGACAATGCTGCCCTAAATGGGTATGACATTATTCACCATGAGTATTATGTTGCAAAAACCTACATGCCCCGAATCATCGATTGGATAATAGTACCGATTATGAGAATGATGAGCACAGGCATGCAATTGTGTGTTTGGCTTAGAAAGAAATAGTTTGGTTCATGGAACTGCGTGATTTAATTGTAACCCCGTTCTTCATTCTACTTATCTATGTAGGGGCGTATCTGGTACGCCCTTATGTAACAGACTCCGTTAATAGAAGATATTTTTTTTTAGCGCTGACCTTAAGGCTTTTTGGAGCAATTGCATTGGGATTTATTTATCAGTTTTATTATGGTGGTGGTGATACTTTTAATTTTCACACTCATGGTAGCCGTCATATTTGGGAGGCATTTATTGATTCGCCCGCTACGGGTATCAGAATGATTTTGTCTGATGGTAAACACCAGGGAGACTTCTTTAGCTATTCAAGTCTTATACCCTTCTTTTCAGACCCATCGGCGTTTTTTGTTGTCAAGGTCGCCGCATTTTTTGATTTGTTTACACTCTCTACTTATTCTGCGACGGCTGTATGTTTTGCTGTACTTGCTTTTATCGGTTCTTGGATGTTTTTTCTAACTTTCTACAGACGCTATCCCCATCTACATAGACAAATAGCGCTGGCTGTCTTTTTTATTCCTTCCGTTTTTTTTTGGGGATCAGGTCTTTTAAAAGATACTTTGATGATGGCTTGCCTGGGTGTAATTACCTATGAAATTGATCGATTGTTTTTGGCTAAAAGAATATCACTTGCTCACATTTTTTTTCTAATAATTTCGTTATATACCGTCTTTTCAGTCAGGAAATTTGTTCTCCAGGCATTTCTTCCCTCTGCTTTAGTATGGATTTATTTGGCTAATCTGAAACTCGTACGTTCCACCGTTTTAAGAATCTTGATTTTTCCTCTTGTTATATTGCTCACTTTCTTTTCGACTTATTATGCTACTGTAAAAATTGGAGAGGGGGATAGCAGATATGCTATTGAGAGTTTATCACAGACAGCAAAGGCAACTGCCTACGACATTAGATTTCAAACCGGCCGAGATGCAGGCTCCGGATATACCCTGGGTGAACTTGATGGTACATTTCAGTCAATGTTTCGATTAGCTCCTCAGGCGGTAAATGTCGCTCTTTTTAGACCTTATTTGTGGGAAGTGAGCAATCCCCTGATGTTACTCTCCGGAATTGAAAGTTCGATTTTTTTGATATTAGTAATGCTTATTTTTTTTAAACGTGGATTCGGATTACTAAAGGCCTTTAGTAATCCTGATGTTAGTTTTTGCTTGGTCTTCTCGTTGATTTATGCTTTTGCGGTTGGAGTGTCTTCGTTCAATTTTGGAACACTGGCTCGGTACAAAATACCTTTGATGCCTTTCTTTGCACTTGCGATAATTCTTACTTACAATGACAGTAGATCCAGAAAGTTGGATGAATTGGAAAGCACAGAATAATTTGAAATTATTTTTTTTCTCCCATCACGTCCCATATTTTTTCGGAGTGATTCGTCAAACAGTAGTTCTTCGAGGTAGTATAACCACTCATTTTCAGTAGTGCAAAGATAACCGTTGATTCCGTGATCAACTATTGATTTATTAACTCCAACAGAGGATACCAATGCAGGTATTTCAAGGGCAAGATATTGGAGTGCTTTGAATCCACACTTCCCCTTTGCCCATTCGTCGTCCGGAAGCGGCATAATACCGATATCGAGTTGTAGCAGATCTTCAATCTCGGTCTCTTTGGACCATTGCTTAAATTCAATCGAGCCTAGGTTTAAGTCCGGAGGTTTATCAGCGATTATTAAAAGACGCCATTGATTCGGAAATTTTGATTCGAGTTTTTTAAAAACGGGAAGTAAGATATTTAGATATTTTAATGTAGAATGGCTGCCTGTCCATCCGATGGTGATTATATCCTGGCGCTTTTGGACGTTGTATCGTGCGGGATTGTGGAGATGAGTTGTGTCAATTGTTGTAGGATTGACAATAGCGAAGGGATTGAATTTCTCAGCAAATTCTTTAAGATAAAGATTGCCACAGCTAATTTTAAAACTCAGCCGACAAATGGATTTTACTTTCCCATGTTGTTTCAGAAAAGAAGCAAGGGCATTTTCATTTGATGTATTGGGGAGCCATATAGCATCATCAAAATCATAGATAATTTTTTTTTTCAACACTCTTGCTATGATCCATTCAATCAATGGTGGACCGATGGGAAGACATTCGCGATGTATAAAAACTATATCGACTTTACGATATCGCAGAACAATGCTTAAGCGTCTAAAAAATCCTTTGAGAATACCAGTCATTTTGATAAAATAATGGCTTCGATAATAAAGCACATTCCATGTTTTGTTATCCCAAAAGGATTGGCAAATGCAAGTAACGCCGTGAGATTTGAGCACCGTTAAGTACTGCTCGAAGCGAAATCTCTGTGAAGGAGCTTGATAAAGAGGGTAAGGGTAGAGAAAGAGTAATTTCATAATTTCAGCAAAGTTAAAAAATGAGAGCAGTAAGTATGTTTTGATTGGCTATTTCATGCGCGGTCGGCTTTACTATTGACGGCTCGGTCCAGACTAAAAAGGAAGGAAGAGGATAATATTGATTTGAATTCGTATTTTTCCCACTTAAATTTCAATGCAAACTGAAACAAAAGAGTACACAATTTTACCTCAAAGGTCGATGACTTTTGATTTTCAAGAACTATACCAATATAGGGAGCTCTTTTATTTTTTTACCTGGCGAGATATTAAAATCCGGTATAAGCAAACGGCACTTGGAATAGTGTGGGTTATTTTACAACCAATTCTTACTGTTCTGGTGTTTTCACTTTTTTTTGGTAAGGCCTTAAAGGTTCCTTCTTCAGGATTGCCCTATCCGGTGTTTGTCTTTTCCGGATTGCTGTTATGGAACTTTTTTTCATCTGGCTTGAATAGCGCCAGTAATAGTATGTTGAATAATTCGGCGATCATAAAAAAAATTTACTTTCCGCGAATCATCATTCCTGCATCATCACTTCTTGTATCCAGTGTTGATTTTTTAATCACCTTTGTTGTCTTTATTCTGATGTTGATTTATTATCAAGTGCACCTCGACATTAGCCAGGCGATTGTTTTTTGGCCACTTGCCATTTTACTTATGGTTTTTGGGACGCTAGGCTTAGGCTGTTGGCTATCCGCACTAAGTGTTAAGTACCGTGATTTTCGATACGTCGTTCCGTTTGGACTTCAGATACTACTTTTCATTAGTCCAATTATCTACCCTGCATCGGTTATAGATTCCCCCTGGATTAATTACATCCTTGCTATTAATCCAATGTATGGGTCTATTATTCTTTTTAGAATTCCTATGACCGGCAATGATGCCTCTTTCGATTTATTACTGATAAGTTCAATATCTACTTCATTTTTTGTTGCCTTTGGTATTTACTATTTCAGGAAAACCGAGGCATTCTTTGCCGACATTGCATGAAACCAATTCTTGAGATTACTAATATTTCGAAGCGTTTCTATTTGGATCATCAAAATGCTCCTTATCTAAACTTTCGTGACCGACTCACGGATATATTTAAGAAAAAAAATAAGAAGGAAGAATTTTGGGCTTTAAAGGATATTCAATTTGACGTTGAGCAAGGCGAGTCTCTTGGTATTATTGGAAGAAATGGAGCTGGTAAATCTACCCTGCTGAAAATTCTTTCACGCATTACCCCACCTACGACCGGAAAAATTGTCAGCAGGGGACGAATTGCTAGTTTATTGGAAGTCGGAACGGGGTTTCATCAAGAACTCACAGGCCGGGAGAATATTTATATGAATGGTTCAATCTTAGGAATGAGGAAATGGCAGATTGATAAACGATTTGATGAAATAGTTGATTTTTCAGGAACCGAGAAATTTCTTGATACGCCTTTGAAACATTACTCAAGCGGAATGCAGCTTCGTCTGGCTTTTGCCGTCGCTGCTCATCTCGATCCTGAAATTTTGATCATTGACGAGGTGCTGGCAGTAGGCGATGCCGAATTTCAGAAAAAATGCATGGGCAAAATGGAAGACGTATCTCGTGGAGGAAGAACTTTATTATTTGTTAGTCACAACCTGTTTGCGGTGGAACATCTCTGCAAAAATTCTCTTCTTATTGATAATGGACGGGTTTGCGCTATTGGAAAATCAAAAAAAGTCATTCAGAATTATCTGGAGACAATGAATAAGGATACCAATCATCAGAATGGTTATTTTGATTTGAGAAATAATCCGACGAAACGAAATAAAGAGAGAGGATTTTTAAGTGCCCAACTTTATTGCGATGATTTTAAAACAAACTTATTTCGTTGTGAAAGTAACTTTAAACTGGAATTAGATTTTAGTGACACAATACCGATCAATGATTTAGTGGTTGGCTTTGTAATAAAAGACAGCACTCAAAAACCTATTATCGGAATAAATAACTGGGATTTAGGCCTCAGGTTGAACACAAAGCCATTGATTGATGGAAAGGTTACCTTTGAAATTGCCAAATTGCCTATTTACGGACAGGATGGTTTTTATGTTGATCTTTATTTTGGCGATGGAGGTGATAACTATGACATTATCGAAAATGGCGTCGCTTTTAATTTGGAACCAAATGATATTCTGAAAATGGGCAGAATATTGAATCCAGCTTTAAATACAATGCACCCAGGGAAAGTAGACATTAGAATATCATGATAAGGCATCTAAAAAAAATAAAACCTCTCGTAAAAGTTTACCAAAAATTGATTGGCTATGATCAGACAGCCAAGCAATGGTGCCGAGTAGTTATGGATCGTGAAACAGAAAAAATGGTAACGGAGCTTGATTACAAGAGCATGAATGTTTTTGAGATCTCTGGCAGTAAGTGGAAGAATTTTGGCTTTGCCTCCTATAAGACAATAACCTATCCTGAATTTGATATTTGCAAAGATAAACTTGATGAACAATTTGACCTCATAATAGCAGAACAGGTATTTGAACATTTATCATATCCTTTCCGGGCAGGCAAGAACGTGTATTCCATGCTGAAGCCTGGCGGATATTTTCTGGTCACCTTGCCGTTCCTTATTAAGATTCACGATAGCCCAGACGATTGCAGTCGCTGGTCAAGGTCAGGATTATCTTTTTTTTTGGAAGAATGCGGGTTTCCATTGAAGCAGGTGGAAACCTTTTCCTGGGGTAACAGAAAGTGCATCGTAGCAAATTTTAATGAGTGGATGCCTTACAATCCAAAAAAACACTCACTTGAAAACGAAGTTGACTTTCCAATTGTTGTATGGGCACTAGCAAAGAAACAAAACTGAATTATAGTCATACTATTGAAGTACACAATAAAACAGCTGCGAGTGTAGTGTTGCCTTTATTATTTGCTGTACTACATCCAACTTCGATGCTGGACGTTGGTTGCGGGCTTGGCTCATGGCTTGATGTTGCGCATGATTTAGGAGTGGAGGACTACCTGGGAATAGATGATGAACATGTAGACACCAATAAATTATTCATTCCAATCGAACGCTTGGTCAAACACGATCTTACACGACCTATCCAACTCGGCAGAAAATTCGATATAGCGATTTGCCTTGAAGTTGCAGAACATCTGCCCGACGTTGCTTCAGACATTCTTATAAAAACACTTTCTGATCACTCGGAAATAGTATTGTTTTCCGCTGCTGTACCAGGACAGGGGGGGCAAAATCACTTAAATGAGAAGTGGCTGTCATACTGGTCGACGAAATTTGCAAAGCAAGGATATGTACTTTACGACTTCCTCCGACCGCTAATTTGGAATCATCCAAATGTAGATATCTGGTACAAACAGAATATCGTTCTTTTTTGCAAAGGGGACCATATGGAAAAAATTTTACGTCCGTTGTCCTCACCTTATGTCGACATCATACATCCGGAACTTTTTGAATTTTATAATCGTCAGGCAGTAAGGGCTACGTTGTTTGAACAGGGTAAACTCGGTATAGGATTGTCATTCTCATCTTTCATTAAGTCAGTGATGAACAAGTTTATTTAAAATGCCAGCTGTTTCAGTTTTAATGCCTGTGTATAATTCTGGAGCCTACTTGCGCAGTGCAATAGAAAGTATCTTAAAACAAAGTTTTTCCGATTTTGAATTTCTTATTTTTAATGACGGCTCAACCGATGATTCAGGAAATATTATTAAATCTTATAACGATAGTCGTATCCGGTTGTTTGAGTTTCAAAATAATGGGGGATATGTGCCATTGTTAAATATTGGCATTAATGAAGCACGGGGTCAATACATTGCACGAATGGATGCAGATGACATTTCTCATCCGGATCGATTTGTTAAACAGTTTAATTTTCTGGAACAGCATAAGGATTATGTTATTTGTGGCGGCCAGTATAGTATTATAGGTTCCGTTGAACAAGTTCTTTTGCCATTGACCAATGAAGAGATAAAACTGAGAATG
>JANYDR010000118.1 GCA_025363495.1 Cyclobacteriaceae bacterium
AAAATTGACAGATCCTTTACTTAGCGATTCTCCGTTGTGAGAACAGCGATCTTCAATTGCTCTCAGCTGATGTTCTTCCCTCACGAGGCAAATGCGTTTGCCTCTCACGATAAGCAATCTGGGTTGCTTTGGCGCCACTGCCTGTTCCATTTCACCAACAGAAGAAAAGATTTTGACCCAATCCACGGAAATATTTTATGAGGTGCTTCTTTTTTTTACCTTACTCATCCTCTTACAGCTGCAAATATGAAAAAATTATATGTGTGTCTCTTTCTTTCGATTGCGGTAGTTGAGGGTTATGGACAAATCAGTGCTTCTTTACAGGCAAAGCTTGATCAGCAAGCAAAGGAAATTGAACCAAAGCTTATCGAGTGGAGGAGAAATTTTCACGAACATCCTGAGCTTTCCAATCGCGAATTCAAGACTGGAAAATTTATCGCTGATTACTTAAAGTCATTGGGAATAGAAGTTCAATATCCCGTGGCAAAAACCGGTGTTGTGGGAATTTTAAAAGGACCAAAACCAGGACCGGTAATTGCACTGCGCGCGGACATGGACGCTCTTCCGGTAAACGAAAGAAACTCGTTGCCATTTCTATCCAAAGAAAGGGCAACATTTAATGGAATGGAAACAGGTGTGATGCAGGCGTGTGGACATGATAGTCACATGTCAATATTGATGGGCGTTGCGAGTATCCTCGCGCAAAATAAAAACGATTTAAGAGGAACCGTCAAATTTATTTTTCAACCAGCAGAAGAAGGAGCGCCGGTTGGTGAGGAGGGTGGAGCTGCATTAATGATCAAAGAAAATGTTTTAGAGAACCCAAAAGTAGATGTCATCTTTGGCTTGCATATTCAATCAATGTTACCATTGGGACAATTGTTCTATCGGCCCGAGGGAATTATGGCCGCGGAGGATGGGTTGAACATTCGGGTGAAAGGTGTTGGTGCTCATGGCGCTACACCCTGGGACGCAGTGGATCCAATCGTTATATCAAGTCAGATCATAACGGGACTTCAAACTATTATTAGCCGTCAATCTGATCTGACAAAAGCACCCGCTGTAATAACTATCGGGAGCCTGCATGGAGGAATCAGGAGAAATATTATTCCGGAAGAAGTTTATATGGAAGGGACCATCCGGACATTTGACCCCGCCATGCAGGTGAAGATTCATGAAAAAATAAAATTGACGGTAACAAAGATCGCTGAAAGTGCAGGGGCAACAGCAGAGGTCACGATCACAAGAGACAGTCCACCGACATATAATGATGCCAAACTTATGGCGATGATGGTGCCAAGTCTTGAGCGCGCTGCAGGTTTGCAAAAGGCTAAGCTGATAGCGCCGGTAACAATGTCAGAAGATTATTCCTTCTTTCAGGAGAAAGTGCCAGGACTGTTCTTTTTCCTTGGGGCTTATCCTGCTGATATGAAATTGGACAAAGCTCCTGTTCATCATACGGCTGACTTTATGATTGATGAGCGGGCGTTCGTAACAGGAGTCAAGGCGATGGTGAATCTTACGGTTGATTATATGTATTTTAAGAAATGAAGAATGAAAAATTAAGGAATGAAAGAATTCGGATTAAGTAAACTTTCAAAGTTCCTAAACTCTGATTTCTTTGACTATGTTTCTATATGCTTATGTGTTTAAGATTTGCCGATGGAGATAAAAGAAAGAATAATAGAAGCTGAAAAAACAATACGCCCTTATTTAAGAGAGACTCCTCTTGAGTATTCCTATTCTTTAAGTAATATGACCGGTGGTGATGTGTATCTCAAGCTCGAGAATTTACAGATAACAGGTTCATTTAAAGCAAGGGGTTCTCTGAATAAAATTCTTTCATTAAAGAATTCTACAACAAAAATTATCACGGCCTCTACGGGTAATCATGGACTTGGAGTCGCCAATGCATTGCTGGTTGTGAAGAAAGAAGGCACAATTTATTTGCCTAAAAATGCATCACCGGCAAAAGTGGATGCAATAAAAGCACGCGGAATTCCTGTGGAATTTTATGGTGAGAGCGGTGAAGAGACGGAGCAATACGTCCGGAAGATTTCTCAAACGACCGATGTACTGTATGTATCTCCTTATAATGATATAGATGTCGTAGCAGGCCAGGGAAGCATTGGTGTTGAGTTGCTTCGCCAGTTACCCGATATGGATTGTGTTTTTATTTCTATTGGAGGGGGAGGATTGATCGCCGGCATTGCAGCATATTTGAAGGCAGTTAATCCAAAGATAAAGGTCGTAGGTTGTCTTCCTGAAAATGCACCGGTGATGTATGAATGCATTAAAGCTGGAAAAATTCTCCAGGATGTTCCTGAAAAACCAACGCTTTCCGATGGAACAGCGGGGGGAATTGAAGAAGGATCCATCACCTTTGAGATCTGTCAGAAGTGCGTCGATGATTATGTGCTTGTTACGGAAGATGAGATTGCTGAATCGATGCGGCTTATTTTATACCAGCATCATTTTGTTGTAGAGGGTTCAGCGGGGGTAGCACTGGCAGCACTTCTTAAGACCAAAGAAAAATACAGGGGTAAAAAATCGGTGGTCCTCCTGTGTGGAGGTAATGTTAGCGAAGCAGTCCTTAAGAAGTTAATTTGTAACTGATATGGTCGAAACGATCTCTCTTCAGAAAATAAAAGAAATCATCCAAAAGAATTCTGCGGAGCAGTTAATCAAAATCATTGAAGAAGGTTTTGTACTCTATGCACAAAAGAAAGTAGTCGTACCACCAGTTGGTTATCTCGCGTTTGAAAAACCTCCCGGCGATGTTCATATTAAATACGGTTATATAAAAGATGATGATTACTATGTTATCAAGATAGCATCCGGCTTTTATGATAATCCGTCCCTGGGATTGAATTCAAGTAACGGGATGATGTTGCTCTTCAGTCAGAAGACAGGTGAGGTAAAATCAATTTTACTGGATGAAGGATACCTGACTGATATAAGAACTGCTGTTGCGGGAGCTGTGGTTGCAAAATATCTTGCGCCATCAAATGTTTCTTGCATTGGGATTGTTGGTACAGGCATGCAGGCAAAACTTCAACTTCAGTATTTAAAGAGTGTAACAAAATGTCGTGAAGTCATCGTTTGGGGACGCAGCAAGGAAAAGCTTGAGCTTTTTAAGAAAGACATTTCGCTTAAAGACTTTGTAATCAGGATTACAACAGACATGACCCAGCTAACGAGTCGTTGTAATTTAATTGTGACAACAACTCCGTCAAAAAAAGCATTGATAAATGTTGATGATATCCTTCCGGGAACACACATCACGGCCATGGGAGCAGACGCCGATGGAAAACAGGAAATCGATTCCCAACTTATCACAAAGGCTGATATTGTTGTGGCGGATAGTATTGACCAATGTATTGATCATGGAGATATTGGATTTGCCATAAGGGAAAAGTTAATTGACCCATCACAGATTATTTCTTTGGGTGATGTTATTGCCAATAAAAACTTACGGCGAAACAATGACGAGCAAATTACCATAGCGGACCTAACCGGTGTGGCAATACAGGATATTCAGATTACGAAGTACGTTTATTCAAAAGCTCAAGAATAACTATGTTAACTATGTGCCTATGTGTTTAAAAAATATTCTAATGAGATACATACCCTTTATAATTTTTTGTTTTTCATTTTTCATCTCTTCCGCACAAGTTGACCCGAAGTTGCAAGCAAAAGTCTATCAACAGGCAAAAGATCTAGAACCAAAACTTATAGAGTGGCGTAGAAATTTTCACGAACATCCGGAACTGTCCAATCGCGAATTTAAAACAGGAAAACTTATCGCCGATTATCTGAAGTCATTAGGAATGGAGGTTCAATACCCTGTTGCAAAGACGGGAGTTGTAGGAATATTGAAAGGTGGAAAACCAGGACCCGTTGTTGCGTTGCGATCAGATATTGATGGCCTGCCCGTGAATGAGCGCAATTCATTGCCATTCTTATCGAAAGAAAAATCAATATTAGCGGGACAGGAAACAGGAGTAATGCATGCTTGTGGTCATGATAGTCACATGTCGATGCTGATGGGCGTCGCTGACATCCTTGTCAAAAATAAAAGCGAATTGAAAGGCACGGTTAAATTTATTTTTCAGCCGGCAGAAGAAGGTGCTCCCGCAGGTGAAGAAGGCGGCGCGGCGCTGATGATAAAAGAAGGTGTGCTGGAGAATCCTAAAGTCGATGTGATCTTTGGTTTGCACATTCAATCATTATTGCCACTGGGACAACTAGCGTATCGGGCAGAAGGATTGATGGCGGCAGTTGATGGAGTAAATATTAAAGTGACCGGCGTTGGTGCACATGGCGCCACCCCATGGGACGCTGTTGATCCAATCGTTGTATCAAGTCAGATCATTAATGGATTACAAACTATTGTGAGTCGTCAAACGGAATTGACAAAAGCTGCAGCGGTAATTACAATTGGAAGCTTGCACGGAGGAATAAGAAGAAATATAATTCCTGAGGAAGTCAATATGGAGGGGACGATCAGAACCTTCGACCCTGAAATGCAGAAAAAAGTTCATGAGAAAATAAAACTCACGGCAACGAAAATAGCCGAAGCTTCAGGCGCCACTGCGAAAGTTGATATTCAGATCATGTACCCCGTTACGTATAATGATCCAAAGCTCACGGCGCAGATGGCACCAAGTCTGGCAAAAGTGACGGATAACCTTAAGATCACTTCACCAGTGACTATGGCCGAAGATTTTTCGTTCTTCCAGCAAAAAATACCTGGCTTCTTCTTTTTCCTTGGT
>JANYDR010000128.1 GCA_025363495.1 Cyclobacteriaceae bacterium
CTGGATCATACTTTTCGCAATGATCACCGGTAATTTTGGAAAATACCTTGGCATTCCCTATTTATTTCTTGATCCAGAATATCTCAACGAAGTAAATTTTACAAGCTTTTTTATCATGGGCGTGTTGGTATCAGGATTCACGTCCGCCTACAATATCACATGTTACATAGCCGACGGACATCGGTTTTCATTTATTGCATCTCTCTCTAACCCATTTAATAAATTCAGTCTCAACAATAGTATTCTTCCATTTGCCTTTCTGATCACCTATCTCTACCAGGTAATCCGGTTTCAGGTAAATAATGAGTACACGTCTGGCGGTGAGCTAACAATGAACTTAGCGGGATTTTTCTGTGGCTACATTGCCATGGCAGGACTTCTTCAAATTTATTTCAAGTTCACACAAAAAGATATTTTTAAATATGTCATCTGTCGTCTCGATGAGAAAATAAAACAAAATGTGAAAGTGACACGGGCCAGTACCATGAAGAAGCTGGACATCGTTCGCAAAAAACAAGTGCGCGTCGACAACTATTTTGATCACAACCTTAGAGTAAGAAAGGTTGAAGACAACGATTTTTATGACAAGAGCGCCATCCTGCAGGTCTTCGATCAGAATCAATTCAACCTGGTAATTATTGAGCTGCTAATCTTCGCCATGGTGCTCATCCTTGGGATTTTCAAAGACTACCCTGCCTTCCAATTTCCTGCAGCCGCCAGCTTCATGATCTTCTTAACAATTTTTGTTATGCTATCGGGGGCCTTCTCATATTGGTTTGGTGGATGGTCGATCACAGTAGCAATGGCATTATTTCTTGTACTTAACTCCCTTGCTGGCGAAGGATGGCTGACAAAAAAATACCAGGCCTTTGGATTGAATTACAAAATGCCACCCATCGATTATACCATTGATGAATTAAAAAGGCTCAATAACGATTCTACGATTCAAATAGCACGACAGAAAACCCTGGCAATTTTAGAAAACTGGAAAAAGAAATTCGTTGGCAAACCAACACCAAAAATGGTTTTCATATGCTCAAGTGGCGGTGGAAAACGAGCCGCGCTATGGACGCTGGCAGCACTTCAGCGGGCCGATAGTCTCAGCGGCGGAAAGCTAATGGATCAAAGTATTCTGATTACAGGAGCATCCGGTGGATTGATCGGCGCGAGCTACTTCCGTGAAGTGATACTGCGGCACAAGCAGGGAGAAGATATTAAACCATATTCACCCGTTCATCAGCGGAATATTGCCACCGACAATCTCAATCCTCTTATATTCAGTTTGCTGGCGAATGATCTTTTTGTAGGGTTCACAAAGTTTGAATATGCAGGCCAGCGCTATTCAAGAGACCGCGGCTATACATTCGAAGAGCAACTTAATATTGATACCGAAAGAATGATGGATAAAACCATTTCAGCTTATCAAAAGCCTGAAGCTGATGCAATTATACCGATGTTGATCCTGTCACCAACCATAGTGAACGATGGACGCAAGCTTTATATCTCTCCGCAACCTGTATCGTATCTCAATTCAGATATATTGAATTTCCCTCATTACGGTAACTCCAAATTCAGCGGCGTTGACTTTCAGCAGATGTTTCAAAAACAAGGAGCTGCTAACCTGAGATTTCTTTCGGCTTTACGGATGAGTGCAACATTTCCGTATATCACACCTAATACAACACTTCCCACACAGCCACCGATCCAAATTATGGATGCTGGTATTTCCGACAACTTTGGAATTACCGATGCCGTACGATTCATTTATTCCTTCCGGGAATGGATCGCCACCAACACTTCAGGAATAATCATCCTCTCCATCCGCGATTCACCAAAGCTTAAAGCCGTTTCAGAAGAAAAAGCGAACACCTTCATAGATGACTTCACACAGCCTATCGCCAGTGTTTACAATAACTTTGAAAATTTTCAGGACATTACCAATGACAACCTGGTAGGATACGCCCGCTCATGGTTTAAGGATCCAATTGATCGCGTTGATATTCAGTATCTGCCAACCAGTTACACTCCGATCCTGCAAAAAATGGACAGCATTCGTCAGCATAGTTCAAGGGCTTCTCTGAGCTGGCGCTTAACTACACGGGAAAAAATTGGTGTTGTGGAGACTTTGAACACCCCTGTTAACCGGCAGGCGACGGATAAGCTGATCAAGCTTCTCAATTGACCGTATAAATTGACAGTTGACAATAGTCAATTGACAAAGCGTATTGATTGGGAACAAGTTGTCAATTGTAGTTTGTTGATTGTCGATTAAATAAGGGTGGTAGAAAATTGTCAGGAAACTATTCTCAACTTCTCATCGTCTTTATTCTCAGATTCCTACTTTTGCCCCATGCCTCCTAAAATAAAACTGTCTGAACTTGTTGACCATATCCAGGAAACCATTCAGGATCGTTTTGAGGGTGAAGTATTCTGGATCACTACACAGATTGTCGATGTTAAAAAACAGGAATCTGCCAGAAGGTGCTATTTGAAATTCGTCGAAAAGGAAAACAATACAATTACAACCGAGTTGAGGGGAGTTTTCTGGTCCTTTTACTACAATCAAATTGAGGACTTCGAAAAATTTACCAAACAAAATTTTGCCGACGGAATTGAGATAACCTGTCTTGTACGGGTGAAATTTCATCCCAGGTTTGGACTAAGTCTCGAGGCGTTGCAAATTGATTTCGCTTATACATTGGGAACCATAGAAATCGAACGACAAAAGACATTAGATAGACTTCTGAAAGAAAATCCGACCATGGTAAAGCTGTTCGATGGTGTTTACAGAACATTCAATCATTCACTACTCTTTCCGGATATCATTCAACGAATTGCCTTGATTACCGCCCCCAATTCCGATGGTCAGCGTGACTTCCGGCAGGAAGCGGAAAACAACAAACACGGTTATTCATTTGTCATAAAGGAGTTTTTAACTCAGATACAAGGTGATGGTGTTCATTTCCTTATTCTGCAACAGTTAAAATTGATCGAAAAAGAAAAGGAAAAATTTGATGTTGTCGTTATTGTAAGAGGCGGAGGGTCGCAAACAGATTTTAAACCATTTGATAATTACGAGCTTTGCCAGTGCATTGCAGGCTTTCCACTACCAATCATTACAGGAATAGGTCACGATCGCAACACCAGCATTGCAGACATGATGGCGCGGCAGCAAAAGACTCCTACAAAGGTTGCCTCGCTGATTGTTGATCATAATCTGGAATTTGAAAATAAGCTTATTGCATTAAGAGAAAGGTTTTTTGATAATGTTTCCTTGCTTCTTGAATCCGCGAAGAATGACCTGAAAGAAATGAAACGACTTGTTAAACTGTCAAGCCCTGCAACAATATTGAATAAGGGTTTCGCGATTGTCTTGATCGACAATAAGATTATAACTGATCCTAAGAAAATAAAAGAAGGTTCTTCGATGCAGACCTTACTGAAAAAGGAAAACATTCATAGTACAGTAACCCGTAAAGAATAAAATTAATTTGAAAATTTGAAAATGAGTATACCCTTAAGATATAATGAAGCTTACGCTCAACTTGAGAAGTTAGTACGAGAGCTGGAGGATGATAGCATTCAATTGGATACCCTTGCTGAAAAAATAG
>JANYDR010000133.1 GCA_025363495.1 Cyclobacteriaceae bacterium
AGGACTAACTATAACGGCCTTCAATACCGATTATTAGCTTTTTGGGAGAAAACTGAAACACTGGTTATTTCAACGCATGGCTTCATTAAAAAAACAGATAGAGTTCCGGAAAATGAAATATCGAAGGCTGAACAATCAAGAAAACTTTATTTCTCTTATAAGAAATCGTAAATGAAAACTAAAAAAATAAAGATCTACACTCACGATCAGATCAAAGATAAGTTCATAGGCAAACGCGGAACTACTGCACGTGAAAAATATGAATTTGATCTTAGTCTCGACTTACTGGGCGAAACTATCCGTGCCACCCGTCTTCAACGAAACCTGACCCAGGAGCAACTCGGAAAACTCGTCGGTGTGCAAAAAGCCCAAATCTCAAAACTTGAAAAGAAAGCTAATAATGTGACGATTGAGACTATTTTGAAAGTGTTTATGGCTTTAAAAGCGACTGTTAGTTTTAGCGTTGAGTTAGGATGAGCTTGGAATTGCTTATTTTAAAAATCAAAATAGTTGGGATCGGAACAGGCAGCCAATGATAGTTATGATCAAAATCTCCGCAGTGCGCTGCGCTTCGCGCCCACTAAAGAAGCCAGCGAATGAATTCGCTAAATGCAATTCACCACGGAGTCACGCACACCGAGATTTCCACAGAGAATTTTTACCGCTCTGCACACACGACAACTTAGAGAATTCTGGCTAATGAAAATATTTTTTGATTTACAAAGTTGTGTGTATTTGCTCCGTGTCCCGTGACTCCGTGGTGAAATAACATTCAGCGAAGCTGAATTTGTCAACTCTGTAGCTCCTGTCAATTTGGGTTGAAAGTCAACACAATATTGCTCAAAATCCAATCGTATCATTATCGGATATTTACGTATCATATCGAATCATTTAAATTATATCATTATCAACAATGACCGGCGAGCAATTAAATGAAATCGTTGAAAATCTGGAGTTTGGACTCAGGTGCTTTGTTCACAAAGTAAACCACACAATAATTGCACTTCCAGATTCTATCTCTCTGGATCCGGACGAACTTGATGCAGAACTTGAAATGGAAGATGATTCCTGGGCGGCTGATATTAAAGAAATCAGTGAAAACTTCAGTGACTATTTTGAGGTTGAAAAAAATCCCCCTCATGTATCTTTTGAAATAATGACCGAGTTTATTGATCAGGTACATGACGAGGGTCTCCGCAAAAAACTTATCGGCGGGCTTAACCGACCAAAACCATTCAGAAATTTCAAGTACATCATTGATAATTCAGAATACCGCGACGACTGGTTCGCCTTTAAAAAGAAAAGACAAATTGAATTACTTAAAGAGCAGCTAAAGGAAAATAATATCTGACCTTACCCTGTAACCTGCAACTTAAATCCTGTATCATCCCATAGTTCTCAGTGAATAACCCCATCCCTTCTACCACCCCGGCAACTGGCAACCGGTAACCCTTACCCCCTCAATAAAATAAGCCGAATTGTCTAAATTGACCCAGCAAGACTCCGGAGCGTCGACATGAAGCATTTTCTTCTCACTTTACTATTCTTAGTACCCTGGCTTTCAGCTCAAACCAATCCCCTCCCCACTGATTCTATTTTTGTAATTAAAGAAGCTAAGGATTTTTTTCCCCTGAACCTCGCGTCATTTCTTCTTAAAGATAAAAGTGGAACACTAACCATTGATAGTGTCTCGAAACCCGACGCGAAATTTTATCCTATCCTTCAGGAAATGTATCCCTATAACCAGGATAAGGATATTGATTTTTACTGGATCCGGTGCACGATCCAAAATCAAACACACACAAGGCTTCCGGAACTATTATGCCTTCAATTTGGACTTGACTCATTAGAATCATTCATATTCAACCCCGATGGAACATCTGATTATTCAAAGACAAATTCAGTTCAATTAACAAGGTCAAGACCATTTTTTGTTAGTCAGCAAATAGCAATACCGCTTGAATTACAGCCTGGAATTACAAAAATCTATTTAAGAATTGCTAATCACTCTTTACGAAGTCGCGAGATCAATAGTATTATCGTCAGTCTTGCAGAAGAAAAAAGCTTCCTGAATTATTTTCTTGAAATCAGATTATACCAGGGCATAGTCCTTGGAATGCTTTTCCTGATGCTGATCTTACACATCTTTATTTATTTATTTGTCCGGGATGCAACCTATTTTATTTTTCTTATCAATTTACTTTGCACAATTATCTACCTCATTCTCAGAAAAAACATTCATTTCGAATTTGATTTCCTCTCTCCCATTTTCAATTTATTGACAGACGCGCACGATGTTTTTGGGGTGCTGATCAGTATCACTGCAATATGGTTCGCTCAGGCATTTCTGAACACGCGCCAGGAAGATCTTGGAATCCATAGGATATTAAATGTGCTCATGATTATCCTGGGCATTGTCGCTGTCGGCATGATTACATTCCAATGGGTCGGACTTATGAATATCCTGAGTATTTATCTTGGGTTTATCACTGCTTCACTGGTGATTGTTTCGTCGGTGAGAAGTTATCGGCGTGGTTTCAGGTTGGCATTATATATCCTCTTTGGCTTCCTCTGTCTGGTTTTTGTTCCAATAATCTATATCATCCCGCTACCGAATTATCTGCATTTCAGTATGGAAGAATCCAACTTCCATTATTTAGGCGAGGCACTCCGTTCACTCATTTTTGCCATCGGCATCGCGGACAGGTTCTATCTTATGAAGGGACAAGTTGATCGCCATGAAATTGAAAAAGTGGAAATGGCTCTTATACAGGAGAAAAAAATGAGAGACGAGAAAGAACGAATTTCAAGCGACTTGCATGACAACATCGGCTCTGAACTGGCCATTCTTTCACTGGAGTTGGGTCAACTCGCGAAGGAATACCCTACCAATAAAAAATTCGACTACGTACGTCAAAGTGTTTATTCTGTTAACAATCAACTCCGAGACACAATTTGGGCCATAGAAAAAAATCATCTCGGCCTGGAAGATTTAGAAAACAGGTTAAACACCATGTTGTCGAGGCATGGCGAGAGTCATTCAAATATTGAATTCAATTTTGAGACATCCATTACTGATTCATCTTTTTCGCTCACGCCTGCGCAGGGAATCAACCTGATCAGAATAATTCAGGAAGCCGTTCAAAATGCAATCAAACACAGTGGATGCAGTAGCATTAAAATTAACACGTACAAAAATTCAACTAAGGATAAGCTCTGCGTCGAAGTGTCAGATGATGGGAAAGGTTTCAACAATGATGAACTTGATCTAACCGGAGATGACCACTATGGACTTAGGAATATGAAGAAAAGGGCGCAGGAAATGAATGGCCTTCTGGAAATAGAATCAAAAGAGATGCAAGGAACGAAGATTAAGGTGCTATTCCCGGTGGCGAACTTTAAATGAAATGACCCGAAAAAAAACCACCTTACCACTAAACCTCCCAACTTGAGTAAACAAAAATAAAAAATACTACTTTTGAAGTGATAAGTGTATTAAACAATGAAAAATAAAATACTTCTTTTTTTACTGCCTTCTTTTTTTCTATTTTTTTCCAGTGCATCCGCGGACGAAAAGGTTGATACTGTAAAAGTAGGTGCTTACATTATCAGTATACACGATATTAATTTTCACTCCCAGGAATACACGGTACGCTTCTGGCTATGGTTTGTCTATGACAATCCAAAATTCGATTTCTCAAATCAAATCGATGTCATCAATGCCAAGGACATTGAGATTTCCTCAGCGAGAGTTGACACGATCAATGGAAAATATTGGGCACGAATGCGGTTAAAGTGCACAATGAAGGAAAGTTGGCGCGTCAATGATTTTCCATTCGAT
>JANYDR010000096.1 GCA_025363495.1 Cyclobacteriaceae bacterium
ATCGCGGCGGAGAAGATGGAGAAGTCGAATAAGCTTCTGAAGCTCACTATCAACAGTGGTCTTGACACACGCACCATTCTTAGCGGGATTGCACAGCACTTCACGCCGGAAGAGATGGTGGGTAAACAAGTTACGTTCATAGCCAACCTGGCACCACGGAAAATGATGGGTTTGGAGTCGATGGGAATGATATTATCAGCGGAAGATCATGATGGGAAGTTGAAGTTGTTGCAGCCGGGTGGCGAAGTGGAGCCGGGGTCGACGGTGAGTTAGGCTGGTTGCCGGGTGCCTTTTGCCGGAAAGCCAAGTCTATAAAAAAGGGACACCCAAGCGAAAGACTTAGGATTTTTGACGGATGGTCATCGACGGCAATTTTGATAGCTTACCAGATGCTTATAAATGTCATGTTTGTGATAGCGGCGGGAATTATTTTATTCCTGGGCATGTGTCTGCGTGAAACCTCGGTCAAGGACACGGCATAAAGATGCATTGGCTTAAAATAGTTACATTGTAGGGGGGGTGATTTTAAATATTGACCTTAGACTCAAATGAAATGGATTACCCGAGAGCATCCTAAAATTGATCGCATCGCTTGCCCCTGGCTGATCAAAAGATTTATCGATAAGCGCGCTGAAATAATCTATGTCCCGTTCGATCAGGTTAAGAAAAAAGCAGCTCAGTTAAAGGCAACACCATTTGATATTCCGGATGTGGAGTTTACTCACTATGGGGATGAATGTACTTTTGATTATTTCATTCGCAAGTATGAGTTGAAAGACCCTGTGCTTAAGACAATAGCTACGATTGTGAGGGGTGCTGACACTGACCGACATGATCTCGCAAATCAGGCTGCCGGATTATGGGCTATTTCTGCGGGTCTTTCTTATAATTATAAAGATGATCATGAATTGCTGACAAAGGGAATGATGATCTATGATGCGCTTTATTCCTGGGCCAGGCATTTGCAAAATGAAAATCATACTCAAAATCCAGTCGAGTATTTACTACTTGATGTCTATAAAAAATATATTCAACAGAAATCCCGTTCAAGAAAAGTGCCTGCATGGGCTAATGAGTTAAGGGAGAGGATACAGGACCAGATAGATACTAATCTTACTCTTAACCTTAAGGAAGTATCCCGAAGTCTGGAGGTGCATCCGGCTTATTTATCCAGGGAGTTTTCAAAATACTTTAATGACCTGACCTTTGGGGATTATATCAGGAAACTCAGAATCGAAAAAGCAATTACTCTTCTTAATGACTCAAAATATTCCCTTTCAGAAATCCCCTATTTAACGGGATTTTCCGACCAAAGTCATTTCACCAGAATCTTTAAGAAATACACTGGCAAGAATCCATCGCGACTTATAAAAAAGGCCTTTTAAAAAAAGGTAAAGCCGATACAAAAAGTAAATAGTATTCTATTTTATCGGAATTTGGATACTTAGGTTGCTGGATACTGAAAATCCGCTCGTGACTGCCAATCTCAATTCTATCTTTTCAACTATACTCTTAGCTTGGTGAAAAAAATAATTATAATCAGGGTCTTGGTTTCGTTTTGGCTTGTTCTTCATGCCACGATTACTTTTTCTCAAAATATTGACAAAACAAAAACGCATATTGTCTTTGTTTGTGAACATGGCGGAGCCAGGAGTACAATTGCATCGGTTTATTTTAACAAAATGGCTAAGGAGAATAATCTTCCTTATAAGTCTGTGTTTCGTGCGATTATGCCCGACTCGACTATTTCAATAGAAACAAGGAAAGGGTTGGCCGCTGATGGATTCGACATATCCGTGCTTGTCCCAATAATACTTAAAACAGAAGATATTACTGGCAACACCTTTTTGGTCAGTATGGATTGTCATGTAACATTGTTTTAGCCCGATCAGGAATGGACTGGGATCCCGGCGATCAGTAGAGATACAGCAAGGCCCGCGACGAAATTGTGAAAAAGCTGAATGCATTAATCAGGGAGTTGAAACGAAAATAAATGATCTCAATACAAACTAATTAAACTATTCGATATGAACAGGAATATATTTCTAAAAAGTACAGCTATTCTAAGCGCTGCAGCTTCATTGCTTCCAACAGAAAGTGTCTTCGCTCAAAGTTTGACCGAAAGCGGGATGGATAAACTTACCGACGACGACGGGAACTTTGCTCTGCAGTCATTACCCTACAATGAGAATTTTCTTGAGCCATCGATGGACCAGGAAACGTTGCATCTCCATTACACTTTTCATCATGGCGATGCGGTAAAGGCAGCAAATAAGGATATTGCCATGATCAAAAAGGCTATTGATGATAATAGCCTAGATACCGTCGACTACTGGACAAAGAAATTGTCTTTCCATTTGTCATCCCATGTGTTGCATACAATTTTCTGGACGAACCTCACCAACAAAAAGAGCGAACCAACGGGTGAACTTTTAAAGCAAATGGAAAAGGATTTCGGCACATACGATAAACTAAAACTTTTAATCTCAAAGACATCAAAAGGTGTTGATGGAAATGGCTGGGGAATATTGGGATACCAGCCTTACACCGGAAAACTTACTGTGCTGCAATGTGAGAACCACGAGAAGCTCACGCAGTGGGGCGTAATTCCGCTTCTTGTGATCGATGTATGGGAACATTCTTATTATTTAAAATACCGCAACCGTCGTCCGGAATTTGTTGACAATCTTTTTCCGATTATCAACTGGGACAATGTTGCCGAGCGGTTCAAGGTTGCTAAGAAGTTGGGGTGACCTTGAAATAAAATTTGATCTTTTGAATCCACATCGCCTTATTGACGAATAGATGGCAAAATTCTACTTTGTTTTATTCTGTTGTTCGTTTGTTAGTGAATGGTCGATGGCTCAGCATCCTGGTCTCCATATCAAAAGGGCCACGGGTGTTATTGAGGTTGATGCTAGCATGACTGAGCCCGATTGGCTGGATGCCGATATCGCAGATCAATTCAAACAGTTATTTCCTTTTGATTCTTCCTATGCTGTGGCGCAGACGGAAGTTCGGATGACGTATGACGATAAGTTTATTTATCTGTTTGCCACAATGTTTAATGAGAGTGGACCACGCAAATATGTTACGCCTTCCTTAAGGCGTGATTTCCGTGGTCCTGCCAACGATGGTTTTTCCATTGTGTTCGACACCTACAAAGACAGGACAAATGCTTTTTTAGTTGGTGTCAATCCTTTCGGTGTTCAAAGGGAAGGGTTAGTCTCTGCTGGTGGTAATAACTTCGAGGACCTTAATATTAGTTGGGACAATAAATGGTATTCTGAGTCAAAGATCCTTGAGGACCGGTGGGTGTGTGAGATTGCGATATCTTATAAAACAATCCGCTTTAAGGAAGGACTTGACTCGTGGAATGTTAATTTTTATCGGGCGGATAGTCACCATGCTGAGCAAAGTACATGGTCGCCCATTTCGAGGATTTATAATGTTACCAGTCTTGCATTTTCGAGGGAGCTCATATGGGATAAACCGCTGAGTCATCCCGGAGGGAATGTATCGGTGATACCATATGCTGCTTACCACAACAATAATGATTTTGAAAACGGAACGCCGACCGATCGTGGCCCAACGATTGGAGGCGATGCTAAAGTCGCAATGGTTCCAGCCCTGAACCTGGATCTCACAGTGAATCCTGATTTCTCTCAGGTTGAAGTTGATCAACAAGTAACGAATCTTAGTCGATTTGAAATTTTCTATCCGGAGAAGCGACAGTTCTTTTTGGAGAATGCGGATCTGTTCGGAAGTTTTGGTTATAGCAACATGCGTCCATTCTTTTCGAGGAGGATAGGAGTGACGCGAGATCCTTGACAGGTCAGAATATTCAAAACAGGATTTATGGAGGAGCAAGAATAAGTGGCAAGATTAATAATGACTGGCGTGGTGGCTTCATGACCATGCAAGCGGCGGAAGAGAAATCAGTCAATCTTCCTACGACGAATTACGTTGTGGCTGCTATACAAAGAAAAATATTTACTAGATCGAATATTGGTCTGATGATGATCAATAAGCAAGCATTTCAGGACTCATCTGCACTATCTGAAGACTTTAAACTGGCTCCGAATCGCTATAACAGATTAATTGGTGTCGATTTTAATCTTGGAAGCAAAGACAACCGATGGAACGGTAAGGCGTTCTACCATCGGTCTTTTAACGAATTCAAAAAAGACAGTGCCTTTGCTTCTACCATTCAGGTTACCTACAGCAAACCAAAAATAGAATTTGATCTGTTGGCACAAGCCGTTGGGGCAAACTTTGATCCGCAGGTCGGCTATCTACCAAGAGCGCGATTTAATAGAATTGCACCTGAGTTTTATTATTCCTGGTATCCGAAGTCACGCTGGATTAACAATCATGGCCCCGGAACGGACATTGATTTTGTGAGTAATGATCTTTTCGGTGTAACCGATGCTGATTATAATTTATGGTATAAAGTTAATTTTCAGAATACCGCCGCGTTCTTTATGCGCATTCGTCAGGATTACGGACTTGTATTCAAGCCATTTGATCCAACCTTCCCCGCGGTTGATACCGATGCCAAGAACCTGGCCTATAAAACACATTATTACTGGAACTCGGTGATACTGAACTTTCAATCAAATTCTCGAAGGAAATTCTTTTACTCCTTCCAATCCCGTATTGGTCAATATTACAACGGGCACAGGGTAAATGTCGATGGGAATTTCAGCTATCGACTACAACCACATATGGTATTTTCAGTCGACTATTCTTTTAACCATATTTCATTGCCTACGGGCTATAACAGCGTTGATTTAATGGTCATCAGCCCGAAGTTTGATTTCACTTTTTCCCGCAAGCTGTTTTGGACAACTTATATTCAGTATAACAATCAGATTAACAACGTAAATATTAATTCAAGACTTCAATGGCGGTTCAAGCCGGTTTCAGATCTGTTTATTGTTTATACCGACAACTATTTTGCGGAAGCAAACTCTCATGGAGATGTTTTTTATGTGGGTGCCCCAAAGCTTCGTGCGCTAACAGTGAAGTTAACCTATTGGCTGAATCTATAGTTTGTTGTTTTTTGAAACGGGGTTGACTGACCCGCTGGCGCAAGTCTTCTTTATTAGTACGTCCATTTTTTTAAAGGCACGAATTGTCAACGCAGCATCATCGGTACTATCATCGACAATTAAGATTTCAATTCCCTGGAAGTCCATATTGTTCGATCACAGATTTAATTTATTTTGGTAAGCTAAAGTAAAAGCATAACTGGATACCTGAAGATGCTGAACGGATTATAAATCCTCGAATCCTAAATCCGGTCCAACTTCCCACGCGATCAATTTGATGCAGAGATTGAGATATCTGGCAAAGGTCAGCATCACGTTACCTGGTTTCAATCGAAATCACAGCCGGCAACAATCCCTTTGCAATTGCCTTGATCTTGGTTTCCCCGGCTGACTTTCCAGATCTTATAATTACAAGGCATCGGCCTTGCCACGCTTTCCGTTGCGGTCGTTGATAGCTTTCAATACTGGTAGGATTGCCGTTCCCCACACCGGCGATGGAACCCTGCCCCTCAATTTCAAATTCAATAAGGTCCTCGGCAGTAGGATTGCGAATTCCATTCTCATCAACAAGCTCAACATTGATATAACTTAAGTCCTGACCGCCCGCTGAAAGAACTGTACGGTCTGCCGTTAATATCATCTTAACCGGCCTGCCAGCTGAACGCAATATCGCCTCAGTAACTTTTTTTGTTCCTGAATACCCAACGGCTTTGAGCTCACCAGAATGGTAAGGTACCATCCACACACCTTTATATTTAGTAGAACGGTTGATTGCCTTTCTGCCGAGTGTTTTTCCATTCAGGAATAACTCAACAGACTCACAGGAGGAATAGACATTTACCTCGAAGGGTGTGTTTTCATATCCTTCCCAATTCCAGCTTGACACAACATCGTCAGAATGCCATCGCGACCAGAACATTTGATTTGGATTCATCTCAAAAGATGATTTCACGGGTTTAACGAAAATGGAAAGCTGATCATCCTTCCAGATCGCATCCCGGTAAAAAGATTGCGGTCTCTTCCAGCCACATATGTCTATGTCTCCACAGTAGGCAAGGTTCCATGGATAGAATGTCTGATCCATCCAATAACCCCGCCAGCCGATGCTCGCTTCGCCGATATAGTCAAATGCTGTCCAGACAAAATCACCGACAACCCAGGAATTATCTTCTACCATTTTCCACGAATCAAATGAATCGAGTGGATACGTCTCACTTCCAAACATTACTCTTGCGGGAACACGTTCATGATCCAATGCATAAATGTTCTTCTGAAGATGATCGCCACCAGCAGCATAATTATAGCCAGCGACGTCAAGCGTTGCGAAGAAAGGATCCTTTTTTGGGGACAAGCCATTAACGGCAGCCGTCACTGGCCGGGTTGGATCTAATTGATGAACGTAGTTTGCTATCCTTTTTGCGATTGAAATGGTCTCTTCATCTTCCATCGCAGGGATTTCATTTCCTATACTCCAAAGGATAACGGATGGATGATTGCGATCCCGAAGTACCATCGAACTGACATCCCGTTGCCACCATTTATCAAAAAACAAACTATAGTCGTAGGGATTTTTTGGATTGTTCCACATGTCAAACGTTTCATCAATCACGAGGATACCAAGTCTGTCACATGCGTTCAGGAACGCGGGTGAAGGCGGATTATGTGAACACCGAAGGGCATTGTACCCACTTTCCTTTAAAAGTTGAATCTTTCTTTCCTCTGCCCGGTCAAAGGCAGCGGCTCCCAACGGTCCATTATCATGATGAACACAACCGCCCTTAAGTTTTGTCGTCTTTCCATTTAGCTGAAACCCGTTGATCGCGTCGAATGAAATCGTTCGTATACCAAATTTTGTTTCAATGTGATCAGTCAGTTTATTGTTTAAATAAACATCGGTCACGGCAGTATAAAGTGTTGGAGTTTCAACCGACCAGAGTTCAGGTTTAACAATTAAACATTCACTATTGAAATCAATACTTGCATTCGCACCAATAGGTTGAGTGGATTGTGTTTTAGTTATCAGCCTGTCCTTATTGTCTTTTATTGAATTAATTACCATTACTTCGCCTGGCTGGCCGCTTTCGTTCTTCACACTGGATTTTATATTTATTTGGGCGCCAGCGGGAAGGACTTTAGAAGTAACCGATGTCCCCCAAATGTTGACGTGTATTGGATTGAGTATTGTTAGCCATACATGCCGGTATATCCCGGAACCTGAATACCACCGGCTGTTCTCTCCCTCATTCATCACTTTTACGGCAATGACATTCTCTTCACCGTATTTCAATTGGTCAGAAATATCAAAAAAGAAAGAAGTGTAGCCATAGGGGTGGCTCCCCAGCTTTTTTTCATTTAACCAGATTTCGGAGTTCATATAGACCCCATCAAATTCTATAAATGTTTCTTTATTTTTTTGATCAGCCGTAACACTAAATCTTTTGCGATACCACCCGGTGCCTCCCGTTGTGAAACCACCGCTTACACTGCTAATCGCGTCAGGCCGAAAGGGAGATTTGGGTTCTGGCAAATCTTCAATACTCCAGTCATGGGGAAGATCCAGCGTGCGCCATTGGGAGTCATCGAGGTTGATGCGTTCCGCTCCCTGGAATCCGCCTTTGTGAAATTTCCAGTTTTCGTCAAATAAAGTCGTGCGCAACTGACCGTTAACATTTGTTAGCGAGCCATAAATAAGCATTCCAAGTAAAAAATGCCGAAGTCTCATATTGTTGACTAAGCTATTAATTAAATCCAACTCGCTAAATACGCTGAAACCAAACAAATACAGCTTCAGTGTTATTGCGTGATGATATCCACTTCCGAGTATCCGACCGCGTCATCCTGCTGTGTATTGCTCAGCGCTTGTAACTTGATGAATCTCGCCTTCATAGGTTTGAACGTCCGGATTTGCCATGTGGGACTATTTTTGATATTGGCGAATTCACCTTTATCTACTGAGATCCAATTGTTACCGTCGTCTGAAACATAGAATTCATAATTGACAATTATACCTTTGGCCCACCAATGTTGATCCGGAAGATATCTGAAACCTGTGAGATTTTCCATTCTACCCAAATCAACTACGAGTTCAGCCGGCATCCGACTGCTTTTATCCTGGTACCATTGTGTGTTGACATCTCCGTCCAGGATAGCGTACGCTTTCTCATCATTGACGCCTGTGATTTTCCAAAGGGTTTTGGCGACATCAAAATTTTCTTCCGCTACAATACTATTTTTCCCAGTGCGCGGATCATGAGCGATGCACTTGACGGTGACTTTGCCGTCAATCGTTTTAATACTTCCGGTATATCTATCCGACTTTATAGAAGGAGTGGTGCCATCAAGCGTATAGAAAATTTGTGATTCGAAGTCAGCCGGATTGATGCGCACATGACCTGATTTTTCGCGAATGATAGTGGGAGGAGCCAGTATTTGAGGAGCGAGATACATTTCAATATTGGAAATCAGGAAATTGCTCTTCGCGTTGTTGATCGTAAGTCGTACGCTGTTTGTTGTAACCGTTTTGAAACGAAGAATACGTTTGTAGACAATGGTTGTCTCTTTTGCTACCTCTTCCCATTTACTATCTACAAGAGCTTCGACCGTAAATGATTTTACGCGTTGTCCCAACTGAATATGCTCCTGAACTAAAAACCGATTGAACGAAATTGGTTTTTGAAAACGTAATGTCAGCGACCCTGATGTCACGCCATCATCGGTTGCCCAATAGGTATCTTTATTTTTATCAACTGAATTGTAAGGACTAAACTGTGAGTCTTTCGCTCTGACATTTGAAGCGTCCACCAAAGCGCCGTGAGTCAAGTTCACTGCAAAAGCATCGCCAATCGCTTTTGCAAATCCTACAACAGCTTTTTCATCAAACTCATGAATGAGTCCGTTTGGCATAATTGGAAAATTTAACAGCAAAGTGCCATTGCGACCAATGGAGTTATAATATATTTCCATGAGTTGTGGCAAGGTCTTCACTTTTTCATCTTCCTTCTTGTGATAGAACCATTCTGGCCGTATCGAAGTGTTTACTTCGCCAGGTACCCATGCGTTGCCGTTTTCCAATCCGTAGCGAAGCATGTTCTCAGTGACCTCGCCTGTTGCGTTTAACAAACTCCAATTAGTTTCTCCGACATAGCCTGCTTCAGTTCCCACCCAGCGAAGATCAGCGCGGTCACCTCCATCATTCCAGATTACGATTTTAGGTTGTAGTGTCCGGACAAGTTTATACGTGTTTTGCCAATCATAATAAGTGGATGGGTCGATCGTGCGGGTTTCATTGGCTCCGCCATAATATCCCGAGCCCCCGTTGGCACCGTCAAACCATGCTTCAAACACGTCGCCATAGTTTGTGAGGAGTTCGCGAAGTTGATTTCTGAAATAAGTAATGTATTCCGGCTTTCCGTAATCCGTATGATTTCTGTCCCAGGGGGAAAGGTAAACTCCGAATTTCAATCCATATTCTTTACACGCATCGGACATTTCACGAACCAGGTCACCGTTGCCGTTTCGCCACGGAGAATTTTTTACGGAGTACTCTGTGTATTTAGACGGCCAAAGACAAAAGCCGCTGTGGTGTTTGGCTGTCAGGATAATACCTTTCATTCCGGCGTCCTTACAAATACGAGCCCATTGACGACAATCCAACTTCGTTGGATTAAATATCGTTGGATCCTCATCGCCCTTTCCCCAAGGCATATCTGTATAGGTATTGACAGAGAGATGGACGAAGGCATAGTATTCCATCTTTTGCCAATTCAGTTGGTTTTCACTCGGAACAGGTCCGTAGGGTGGCGGAGATTTCACCTGACCAAATGCCGGAATGAATGAACTTAAAGAAATTAATAATCCGGAGAAAAGATATTTGCTATTCATATTTCGCGAGCTAAAAAGGTTGTCTTTAGCATTCGATATGAGTTTGTCAATCAAATCAATCACTTTTAGATCGCACGATCGGCTATGAAATATAACTTGACAAAGCAGGACTAGCTAATCCGTTAATTCCAATACGATGACAGACCCAGGTGGCATACTTACTTTCAGGATTCCTTTTGAAACAACGGCGTTCTTATACACCTGCGGTATTACGTTTGTTGGGTTATCGAAGGTGTTGTGATCCTGTATTTTTAATGAGGTGAGTATTCTGCCGGTGACATGACTTGCCTTCGAACCTGGAATTCCTATTTCTATTTCCTGGCCATTAACGTTATCGATGTTGGTTAGAGAAATGTGCACTTTCCCCGTCGCATCTTTTGACGCAGAAGCAGAAACTGCCTGAATCTTATTTTCTCCTTTTACAAAGCTGTTCGAAGTGATCTGCAATGGAATTAATGTTGCATCCTGATGCACCTTGTACATTTCCATGACATGATAAGTGGGTGTCAATAACAACTTCTCCTTGTTGGTAAGTATTACTGATTGCAACACATTAACAATTTGTGCGAGGTTTGCCATTCGCACGCGATCGGCGTGGTTGTTGAAGATATTAAGCGTGAGACCCGCGATCATCGCATCACGCATGGTATTTTGCTGGTACAGTTGTGTTCCCCCTGGATCGGTCTCGTACCAACCGCCCCATTCGTCAACAATCAGTGCTACTTTCTTTTCAGCATCGTATCGGTCCATCACTTCACTGTTTTTCGTTATCAGTTCTTCTATACGCCACGCCTGCTGCATCGTTGTAAAATACTCCTGATCGGAAAATTGAAACGAGGATCCTTTGTGCGCCCAGTTGATTACCGAATAATGATGTATCGATATTCCTTCTAAACGTTTTAGCGGTACGTTTTTCATCACCGTCTCCGTCCACGTATAATCCGGAGTTCCGGGGCCTACGGCGATCCTGAACAATCCTTCCGTATTGCTATAGCTCGTCATGGCGGTGGCATATTGCTTATAGAGATTAATGTAATAGTCGGCTGTCATGTTGCCACCACAGTCCCATGACTCGTTTCCTATTCCCCAATATTTTACTTTCCATGGTGTTGAACGTCCATTTTTCTCACGCAGGTCGGTTAGATAACTAGTTCGGTTAGCGTGGTTGGTATACTGTACCCATTCAACTGCCTCTTGAACGGTTCCGGAATTCATATTAACAGCGAGGTAAGGTTCGGCACCGAGCAGTTCGCACATATTTAAAAATTCATCTGTTCCGAAACTGTTGTCTTCACGGACATTACCCCATGAAAGATTTTCAATTGCTTTCCTTTCATTCTTAGGGCCAATGCCATCTTTCCAATGATAGGTGTCAGCGAAACACCCACCCGGCCAGCGGAGGTTAGGTATTTTTAAGTCTTTCAGTGCTTTGATAACATCATTTCGTACACCACCGGTGTTGGGAATGTTTGCATTTCCAGTGCCTACATACAGTCCGTCATAGATGCATCTGCCCAGATGTTCTGCAAAGTGACCGTAAATATGTTTGCTGATGATTGTGCGGGCCTGGTCGGTATTCAGCGTGATTTTATTTTGGGCGAATAAGCCGGCAAAGCAAAGCTGGAAAAGGATGATCAGGTTTAATTTTTTCATAGTTGTGAATGATGGCTAAGATAGCAAAAGTTAAATCTTAGCAAATTGAAGGATAAAGATAAAGGACGGCGGCGTGGATTCTTACGAATGAACCGTTAAGTTTCAATGGGAGAAAAATATTCTTTCATCTCATTACAATGAGATTATTGACGAAGTTGCTTAAACCGTTTGATTTCATCTTTGTAATCATTGATCATCGTATTCTAAAAATTATTAGTTACGTAGGAGGCA
>JANYDR010000177.1 GCA_025363495.1 Cyclobacteriaceae bacterium
ATGAATCTTCCACTAAGCTATTTTTGATAAAGCTCGCTATTTCTAAATCATCTTCAATCAGTAAAACTTTCATAATGATATAGTTGAAATTATAGAGTAGTTTCTAATTTATACCAGATATTTTTGTGATTGTATAAATTAAAGAACGACAGTCCGATACTATTCAATCCGCCTCTCTTCCAGCCAAGCCAATGATATGTCACCGCAAGGTCCATACGATGATAATCAGGGAGACTAAGGCCATTCTTCGCACTAACCGTTGTAAAATTATTTATGTTACCGTCAAGCAATGTCACTCCGTATCCTCCTGACGGAGCTGTGTACGGCTTTCCAGTAGCGTAGAACCACGTAAGTGAGAAATCCAGGTTGCCCAACTTATACATGTTGATAGATTTAAATTCATTTGTAACATTCTGACTAGCGAGATACGGTTGTGCCTGATATACCGGAAATGTGTTGGTCGTTTGACTTATAGTGTATCCTATCCAACCTGTATAAGCACCTGCTTTTTTCTGAATAAGAAAATCTACCCCACGTGTTTCACCCGTTCCCTGATAGAAACTTTCGTTGTAATCAACCTTTCCAAAAGTGGGAGTAAATCGCAGTGAGTATTCCGATAATCCATAAAGTCGTTTGTAATATGCTTCCATATCAAATAACCATCCGTCGGTTTCATAGCTGCCTCCCGCTATAAAATGATCCGCATAACTCACTGGCAGGTTTTTTCCATCCGCCAGCGTCCAGAAATCACGACTTCCCTGAAGTACATCTTCCCGGATTACACGCTTGGCAAACTGGTAGTATCTTCCTGACGCGCCTTTTAATGTCACATGATTGTTTGGCTGATAGCTGATTGAAAATCTTGGCTCCGTGAACGATTGGGCTGTTACACTATAATAATTATACCTCACACCAGGCACTATCAATAGTTTGTTGTTTAATAACCGTAGCCTATCCTGAAAATATCCCGAATAAGTGGTTCCCGAAGTATGGCGGTCAATAACGGTAGAAGTATCGTTTTGGGAATACTTATATTTAATATCATTGTAGGTGATCATTCCACCAAACTCGAACGAGTTGTGCTCATCAAACTTATATTCGTGATCCGTCTTAAAGGAAAAGTCGTTCAGGTTATTATCCTCCAATGTTCCTGTCTTGACATTTTCTGTTTCTCCTGAACTCCTGACAAGGGTCGTTTGATTGGATAAATCACGATTGCTAAAATAATTGGAGTAGCTCACCAATGTATTGCTGTAAAGATTGTTGCTCCATCGGCGCGACCATTTTATACTCGAACCAGTATTTCCCCAGGTAGTGACGTCACTGGTATTATTGTTAAAAGACGAATTGGCACCGGCAAAAAAACCGGGAGCATTTTGCTTCCGTGAATTATCCATGTCATCAGTTCCGTTATAAATACTCCAGGAGATAATATCTTTCTCCGTTGGGCGGAACGTCAATTTTGTGTTCAGGTCATAGAAATATGACGAAACAGTCGCTCCAAAATTTGAAGACCTGTTGCGTCGTCTGCCGCTAAAGCCGGTGGGATTTGTATTTGTGGGTGCTGTATTGAACGTATTGAATATTTTATCATAGATCGGCCCTCTCCACGATTTCCTTGCCGCGACAAAAAGTGTAAATTTTTTCCCAATCGGAGTTTCCGCAAACATGTTCATGCTGAGGAGACTGATATCGGCGCCCATGTTGAATTGCCGCTGATTCCCCTCCTTACCGGTAATTTCGGCTACACTTGAAAGGCGACCGCCGAACTTTGATTCAAATCCACCCTTATAAAGCTGAACTTCTTTTAGTGCGTTATAATTAAAGGCGCTGTAAAATCCGAAAAGGTGATCTACATGGTAAACAGTGAATCCGTCATATTGCACGAGCGCCTGGTCCGGAGTTCCTCCACGGATGTACAATCCTGCAGAATTCTCATTCGCTGCACTTACACCCGGCATCAATTGAAACGCTCTGAATATATCACGCTCGCCCACATTCGGCAACGTTAAAATTTTTGCCGGTGTCATTTTGATCATGCTGATCTTCTCATTCGCCTGAAAAGCTGAAGCGGCATGTTCAGACTCTTTTGTTGAACTTATAACCACATCATCAAGCCCGATCGCCGATTGTTGCATCTCAATAATAATTCCCTGTGTCTTTGTCTCAGGGGTTAATTGAATTTCAACTGGGTCATATCCTATATAAGTGATTACCACGGTAGAAGTATCCGTGGGTATCTTCAGCAGACTGAAATAACCATCAACATTGGACGATGTACCAACGGTTGTTCCCCGAATCTTTATGTTAACAAAAGGCAATGACTCGCCAGTAGTTTTATCTTTCAGGCTACCCGTTATGGAGAAATTACTTTTTTGAGATTTTCCCTGATATTTTTTCTCAGCCGTTGGCTTGGGCGAAGAGATTACTTTTTCACTTACGAGTACAAACTGATCGACGAGAACCACCGTCCCGGAAGGGTCCTGATAATATTTAAGTCTGTAATCTTTACATAACTGGGACAGAAGCTCGGAGATTTTCAAGTCAAAGACTCGTGCCTCATACTTGATTTTACTGAATTTCTCCCTGTCAAAAGAAAACTTCACTCCTGTCTCGCCCGAGACCTGGTCTAACACCTGATCCAGTGTTCCCAGATACAGCCCATCAATTTTCGACTGGTCCAGTTGCTGGCCAAATCCCGAAGCGATCAGAAACAGACAAAATACAAACGAGTAAAGTCGTTTCATCCAATTAACGTAGGTAACCGAACAAACATCTATTATAAGGAGGTTAATATAAAAAAGATGCGACTTCGGCTTTTAAGTCTGCGACCATTCCTACGAATAGTGAGAGCAGGGGGTGGGGGAAAATGGTACGAGAATTGCCGATTTAGTAGAGGTAATCGATAATTAGTGATCAGTAAGCTGCGTTTAATTGAGGAGATCGATTGGCTAATTGGGCTACCGATTACTGAATACTGATCACTGATTCCAAGACCCTGTTGGGTAAAACGATGTTGCTAACTTAAAAACATTGCGTTGGTTCTACCCAATACAGTTAACCGCAAAGAGTCGCGGCCTTTTTCCCGGGTAGTAGACTCGAGTTGCCTCTCCAACAACAGAATCAAAATGGCTTTCATAAAAGCAACAGCATACTCATTAAAGCGCTGCTGAATGGATTGTTTCCTTACCTGAAG
>JANYDR010000224.1 GCA_025363495.1 Cyclobacteriaceae bacterium
CGTCAAAGTCCTGAGATTTTAGTGTATCGATGAGTGATTTAGGGTCAGAAAAATTCTCGGCGTCCCAGGTAAAGATTTTATACTTATCCATATAGTGGATATCCAGCACAATGGCATCAGCAGGAATCTTTTTCTCACGAAAAGTCCGGGCTATGTTCATTACTTCCTTATCGGGATAATAACTATACCGGCATTGTTGATATCCAAGACTCCATTTGGGAGGAAGTTGTATGCGTCCGGTGAGCCAGGTGTAATGCTGAATGATTTCAGCCACGGATTCGCCATGAATGAAATAGTAGTTCATCTCTCCGGCATCCGCAGAGAAACTTGAGAAGCGATTGTTTGAAGCACCGAAATTGAAAAACGTCTTATGAGTGTTGTCAAGGAAAATTCCGTATTGAAGATTATGATGAAGTCCGATATAAAATGGCATGCTGCAATACAAAGGATCAGCCCCGGAATGATACCCGTAGGCATCAGAATTCCAGTTTTGATAGCCATGGCCCTTCCTGTCAAGAGGTCCTGTCTTCTCTCCAAGTCCTATAAATCGTTCTCCTTCCTGAAGCTCTTTATAAGCAGTCACCTGATCACCGATCCAGGAAGTACCCAGTCCCTGGTCTTCTTTACTCAAGACGTTACCATCAGCATTTTTAAATGTGAAAGAAGCGGACCCTTTTAAAATTGTAAGTTCAAGATGTTCACTTTTAATTTTAATGCTTTCAGAAAGATCTTCTATAGAAATGGAAGCTGACAGGGGAGTGGCAGACACAGCGTATGAAAAATCCTCAAAGACTTCAGACCGGGAAATAGTTACTTGAAATATCGAATTCGAAAATGCTCTTACGCGGAAGCTTCCTTCTTCCGTTTTTCCTATAATTCCATTTTCAATTTTTTGTGTTGTCTTGACAATTCCTAGTCGTTTACTCAGGACTGACTGCATAGTAGTTTCTTATTAAAGCAAGTAAGGCAAAAGAAACACCTGACCTGGAAATTTTGTTTTTAAAATTCAGAAAACGGTTGCGTTACTTTTTCTTTGCAGCTTTTCGAATGGAAGATTCTCTGATAATCAGCTTTGTCTTGAGTGTTTTTGTTTCAGGTTGTGGATCCCCCTGGTCTTTGTCACCAACTTCTATCTGACGGATCAAAAGCCGTGCAGCCTCCTGGCCCATTTCAAACCCTGGCTGATCTACTGTGGTGAGAGATGGTTCGATCAACGATCCGTAAGACCAATTACTAAAGCCCACGAGGCCAACATCTTGCGGAATTTTAAGGCCTTTTTCTTTTATAGCCATCATTGCGCCCATGGCAATAGGATCACTGTGAGCAAAAATCGCATCCGGAGGATTTGGCAATGACAGGAGCTTCTTGGTTGCTTTCTTTCCGTCCTCCTGACTTCCCGAAGGGCATTCCTGTATTAAAGATTCTTTGATTTCCATTTTGTGCTCTTTAAGAGAATCCAGGTAGCCTCTTTTCCTGTCTGCGCTTATTAGCAGACCGGAAGCGCCTTCTAAATGGGCTATTTCAGTATATCCCTGATCAATAAGGTGGTCAACAGCCTCCTTTGCGCCAGTATAATCGTCAACGATTACTTTACTTGTATTGGGATTGTTATACATTCTGTCGTAAAAAACCACTGGGACACCTTTTGAAATGATAGATTCAATGTGGTCAAAGTTCTTTGTTTCACGTGACAGGGAAATCAACATTCCGTCTACACGGCTATTGAAAAGGGCCTTTATATCTGTTTTTTCACGTTCATAAGACTCATTTGAGTGGGCTAAAATGACGCTATAACCAGCCTGATATGCCACATCTTCGATACCACTAATGACTGTGGAAAAGAAAAAATGGACCAGTTCGGGGATTATTACACCGATTGTGTTCGTTTTTTTCTGCCGAAGACTCAACGCTACTATGTTTGGTTGATAGTTCAGCTTTTCAGCCAATGCATGGACTGCCTTTTTAGTTTCAGAGCTGATGTCTGGATGGTCTTTAAGGGCTCTCGAAACCGTTGACGGAGAAATGCCGAGCTCTCTGGCGATGTCTTTGATGGTAACTTGATTAAATCTCATGTTTTTGACGCTAAATAGATTAATTAATGACCGATTTGGGTGATTTTAGAATCATCGCAAACGATTGCGACTTCGATTCCATTAAAATAATATGAATAAATTGACGTAAACGCGTTGCGTAATCTTAATTTCAAAGTAATATTGATTCAAATATGTCCGTAAAATAGTTCTTTAAACACGTTAAACCCAATTAGTAAACCCAAACTAAACCTGTATGACCAAATTTTACTTACTAGTCAAAAGGGTTCTGCCAGTTCTGTTCCTCGTTGCATGTTATTCCATGGCGTTGGCACAGGGTAGGACCGTTTCCGGTAAGGTCACATCATCAGATGATGGATCTTCTGTACCTGGAGTTAACATTCTCGAAAAGGGAACCAGTAATGGTACCGTTACCGATGCCGATGGTAACTACCGCATCAGTGTTGGAGACAATGCAACACTTGTTTTTTCATTTGTAGGGTATACCACGCAAGAAACGGCGGTAGGATCACAATCGGTACTAAATGTAACGATGAGTTCTGATGTCAAGGCGCTTCAGGAAGTTGTGGTTATTGGTTATGGAACGCAAGAGGCCAAGGATGTAACAGGAACTCTGGTGCAATTGAAATCAGAGAACTTCAATCCCGGCGTAATCACTTCTCCAGAGCAATTAATGCAAGGAAAAGTAGCCGGTGTACAAATTACATCTAATAGCGGTGAGCCAGGTGCGATTAATACTATTCGTATTCGTGGTACAAGCTCCGTATTAGGAGGTAATCAACCATTGTATGTGGTTGATGGTGTGCCTATTACCAATGATGACATCGGTAACGGTAGTGCCGGTGGCGCAGGAGCAACACCTGCTCGTAACCCATTGAACTTTCTAAACCCTAACGATATTGCAACAATGGATGTCTTGAAAGATGCATCTGCAACTGCTATTTACGGTTCTCGTGGTGCTAATGGTGTAATCATCATTACTACTAAGAGAGGAAAGTCAGGTACTCCCAAACTTGATTTCAATTTCCAGACAAGTGTTGCCAACTTATCCAAGAGGTATGACTTGATGGACCGCCAGACCTTCTTAAATGCATACGATAAGTATAATGGTGCTGGTGCATCAAAAGCTATTGATCATGGTGGCGATACAGACTGGCAGAATGTTGTAACAAGACAAGCGGTAACCAAACAATATGGTCTATCGTATGGTGGTGGTGATAAGTCTGGTAGTTATTTATTCTCGACCAGCTATATGGATCAGGAAGGTATCGTTAAGAACAGCGGTTTAAAAAGATTCTCATTGAGGTTCAATGGTGACAAAAAGTTCTTGAACGACAAACTTGTTGTAACGACGTCATTTACAATCTCTCAAACGCATGATGACCAGGTGCCTATCACTGTTAACTCAGGATTCGAAGGCGACCTTTGGGGTAATGCTTTGAAGCAGGCTCCTTCAAACCCTATTTTAGATTACAGAGCTGCCAATGATCCTAATCGTGATCCAAGTGGATACTTTCAGTTAGCGAATACTGAACCAAATCCTCTTGCGATGATTAATCTCAGTAAGCTTTATACAAATTCATTACGTGCTCTTGGTTCTATTGGAGCGGAATATGAAATTGTAAAAGGTTTGAAATTCAAGACAGTTTATGGTTTTGATCAGACGATTTCTCAAAGAAGAGCGGCTTATTCACCATTGCTTAACGTAACTGGTATATATAAAATAGGTCAGGCTTATTTTAATGACAATGCTCAGACTAACAACCTGTGGGAGAATTACTTCACTTATGAAAAGAAGTTTGGTAATGTCAACTTTACTGGATTGGCTGGTTATTCATATCAAAGCTTTAATACTGTGACCTCTGCCTTTCAGGTAAGTCGTTTCCGTTCTAACAGCCTTGATGATATTCTTAATAACGTAGCGTCTTCTGATCAGGGTCACCTTGGAGGTGCCGTGGCTGTTAACTCTGGAAATACAACAGATGAACTTCAGTCATATTATGGTAGGTTCAATGCGTCAATAAGCGATAAGTACATCTTTACGGCCACTGTTCGTGCAGACGGTTCTACTCGTTTCGGAGGTAACAATAAATATGGTGTTTTCCCTAGCGGTGCCTTCAAATGGAGATTGAGCGAAGAAGATTTCGTACCAGATGCATTCTCTGATTTGAATATGAGAATCAGTTATGGAGTTACCGGTAATCAATCTTTTGGTCATAATCTTTATGATACAAGAAGCCGTTATGGTAACTGGTCAATTACTACTGCGGGTGATAATACTCAAGGTGGAGGTTTCGGACCAGTATCCTTTAACAACCCGAATTTGAAATGGGAGTCAACGGCACAAGCCAATCTTGGATTTGACTTTGGATTGTTGAACAATCGTTTAAGAGGTTCACTTGACTTCTATAACAAGAACACAACAAACTTGCTGACAATTACTTATGCAGCTCAGCCAGCTCCGAATCCATTTGTTTACCAAAACCTTCCTGCAAACATTATCAATCAGGGAGTTGAATTGGGCATCAGCTATGATATCATTGCCAACTCTGCCCTTAAATGGACTTCTTCATTCAACATGGCTTATAACCACAATGAGGTAAAGAACCTTGGTACTTTCTACAATGCTGGTGAAATAAACGGTCAGGGTTTGTCAGGTGCTTATTCTCAGCGTATTGCTGATGGACAGCCACTTTACTCATTCTACGTTCGTGAATTTGCAGGCTTCGATGCCAATGGTATTGCAAAATATACAGGTGGTGATGTACAGAAATTTGTTGGAAAGTCTCCGCTTCCTAAATGGAACCTTGGATGGACTAACACCTTTAATTACAAAAACTTCGACTTGAGCGTATTCTTTACTGGTCAGCTCGGACAGTATGTTTATAGCAATACTGCGAACGCCTTCTTCACTGCGGGATCACTTGCTAACGGACGTAACACAACCAGGGACATTCCATTAACAAATGAGAACAAGCTGAATGCACCGGATGTATCAACCCGTTTCTTATATGATGCATCTTTTGTAAGACTTCAAAATGTGAGCTTTGGCTACAATTTCAAACCTAAAGCTGGCGTTTTCCAGAACCTTAAGATTTTTGTGACAGGTGCAAACCTTTTTGTTATCACAAATTATCCTTACCAGGATCCTGAGGTTAGCGTTCCTAAGCCTGTAACACTGGGAAGCACCCCTCCAGTTGCAGTTGCAGGTATTGACTACACAACATATCCGCGTGCCAGGACTTTTTCCCTTGGAATCAACGCAACCTTTTAATTAAATAACTATACCCAATTATGAATAATTTAACCCGATTTATTGCAGTAGTAGCGGCCGTAGGCTCTATAACTGCTTGTACCGATCTCGTTACAAAAGAGGTCGATTCAAAAGTGGTGGTGACTAGCGCGAATGGTACAACTAACATTGTCCCTAGCGATGCCTTAACAGGTTCTTATAATGCTTTGAGTGCTTTTACAGACCAGGCTAGTATCTATTCTTTGCTTGAGCATACTTCTGATGAATTGATTCCACCTACACGTGGAGTTGACTGGAGTGATAATGGTGTTTGGCGCTCATTGTATACTCATACCTGGGACCCATCTCATTCCAACATTAACAATGCTTGGAATACGTTGAACCAGAATGCTTACAACACTCAATTTATTCTCGAAGCTGGTGGTGTTTCTACTCAGCAGGCCGCGGAAGCTAAGTTTCTTCAGGGCTTCAACCAGTATTACATCATCGATTTCTGGGGTCTTTTGCCACAACGTAAGACAAGTGAAGGCGTTACTGTTAATCCGAAAGTGCTGTCGCGTACTGATGGATTTGCTGTAGTTGAGAAGAATTTTCTAGATGCGCTATCAGCTTTACCTACAGTTGCGGCTGGTGCTGTTCCTCAGCCACAAGCTTCTAAAGCTGCGGCAAACGCAATGCTCTCAAGATTGTATTTGAACAAGGGTGTATATACGGCTGCGAGTGCAGTTGGACCTTACACTTTTGCGCCTGCCGATATGGGTTTGGTTATCAAATATGCCTCTGCAGTTATGGCTGATGGATATAAATTGAATGATGATTATTTTGCCAATTTCATGGCTACAGGACCAAGCACAGAAATAATCCTTACCAGCGTTCAGGGTACTCCTCAGAACAGAGTGTACATGACTTTGCACTACAACCAGAACCCAAGCGGTTGGAATGGTTTTGCGACGTTGTCAGATTTCTACAATAAATTTGATAATGCTGATAAAAGAAAAGGTATTCCAGCAGGACAGATCCCAGGACTTCCTTTCGGAAAGACTTCAGCGAGCAACTTTGCGGGTATCGGGCTTGGATTCCTTGCTGGTCAGCAGTATAATGATGACGGAACTCCTATCACTGATACTCGTACTGGTCTTCCATTACAGTTCTCTGCTGATGTTCCTCTTTCAGGTGCTGCTACCAATAAAGGTATACGCGCAATGAAGTATCATCCTGCGTTCTACGGTAGCTATATACTACTCCGTTTTGGTGAAGTTTACTTGAATATGATCGAAGCGAAAGTTCGCGGGGGATCAGACCCAAGCAGCTCAACTACAGCTTTGCAAGACATGAACACTCTTCGTGCAAAACGTGGTGCAGCGCCATTGGCAGCTGTTACTCTTCAGGATGTCCTTGATGAGCGTGGCCGTGAATTGTATTGGGAAGGCATACGCAGAATTGACTTGGTCCGTTTTGGAAAGTTCAATGATGCGTGGTCTGAAAAAGGAGCGAATGCAGATCCTTTCCGTGTGATTTACACAATACCACAACTTGCAGTTGACTCTAATCCGAACCTGAAACAGAATCCAGGATACGGCGGTAACTAGTAAGATTTAATTTCTCTTATATAAAAAGGCAAGATTGAATATCTTGCCTTTTTATTTGTTTAAAGAGTTACCCACAAGAATGAAGTCGGTTTTATATATCAGTATTTTTTGCGTGCTTCTATTTGGCAAGTGCGCACCTCAGAAAGAAGAACAAAGCAAAGCCAATACGCTTTTTGTCAAATTACAACCTGAGGAAACAGGGATTGCATTTGAGAATAAAGTGACAGTTCAGGAGGATTTTGATGTTTTTCGTTATCGCAATTTCTATAACGGCGGAGGTGTAGCGCTGGGAGATATCAATAATGATGGCCTTACTGATGTGTACCTTACTTCCAATATGGAAAAAGACCATCTCTATCTAAACAAAGGCAACTGGAAATTTGAGGACATTACGGATAAGGCGGGAGTAGGTGGGACCAAGATATGGTCGACGGGGGTAAGTATGGCAGATGTTAACGGCGATGGTTTTTTGGATATTTATGTCTGCAACTCTGGAGATATAAATGGTGATAACAGGGAGAATGAGCTTTACATTAATAATGGAGATCTGACCTTCACGGAGAAAGCTCAATCAATGGGCCTTGCGGACAAAGGATTTTCTACACATTCTGTTTTCTTCGACTACGATATGGACGGAGACCTCGATTGTTTTATTCTTAACAATTCGTTCAGGCCGATTGGTACGTTGGGCTATAGAAATTTAAGAAATCAGCGTGATGAACTTGGCGGTGACAAGCTTATGCGTAACGACAATGGTGTCTTTACAGATGTAAGCGAGTTTGCCGGCATTTTTGGAAGCGTTATCGGATTTGGCCTCGGCGTTATGGTCGGTGACATAAATAATGATAACTGGCCGGATATTTATGTTTCCAACGATTTTTACGAACGTGATTACATCTATATCAATAATCACAATGGAACATTTGCTGAAAAGCTTCCTGACCTCATGGGGCACATCAGTATGTTTTCTATGGGTGCAGACCTTGCCGACGTAAACAACGATGGATATCCCGATATCTTTTCTACCGATATGCTACCGGAAGATGATTACAGGCTAAAACGGTTAACAGCATTCGAGACTTACGATGTCTACCACCTTCGATTACAGAACGGATATTACCATCAATTCATGAGAAACATGCTCCAGATAAACCGTGGCGACGGAACATTCATGGAGATTGGTCAGATGGCAGGAGTTGAGGCTACCGATTGGAGTTGGGGTGCTCTGATGGCTGACTTCGACAATGATGGG
>JANYDR010000293.1 GCA_025363495.1 Cyclobacteriaceae bacterium
CATCACCACTTCATGGGAAGAAATAAGCAAATTCCTTTCAGACAGACCTTCCCGAATTGCAAGCTTCCGTCGTAAAACAAAGGAAACAGACATATCCATCGAACTCAATCTTGATGGGACGGGGAAATCAGATTTAAAAACAGGACTTGGCTTTTTTGACCACATGCTTGATCAATTAGCACGACACGGACATCTTGATTTATCTGTCACTGTAGCGGGTGATCTTCACATTGACGAGCACCATACTATTGAAGACACGGCACTAGCACTTGGAGAAACGTTTATAAAAGCCCTTGGCGATAAGCGGGGTATCGAACGTTATGGATTTTGCCTGCCAATGGATGATGCACTCGCACAGGTAGCAGTTGACTTTGGCGGAAGGCCATGGCTGGAATGGGACGTTGAATTTAATCGTGAAAAAATCGGTGACGTGCCTACTGAAATGTTTTTTCATTTTTTTAAGTCATTCTCTGATACGGCCAAGTGCAATCTGAATATACGAGCAGAGGGAAAAATTGAGCATCATAAAATTGAAGCCATCTTCAAAGCATTTGCGAAAGCTATTCGCATGGCCATTCGTCAGGATGGATCGGGCTTGCTTCCTACCACCAAAGGAGTGCTATGAAGTTAGTGGTGATAAAATACAATGCAGGCAATATCCGATCTGTGTCATTCGCACTTGAGCGATTGGATATCGACTTTATCATTTCCGATGCACCGGAAGAAATTCAGTCGGCTGATAAAGTAATATTTCCAGGTGTTGGGGAGGCCAGCAGTACCATGAAGTATTTGAAAGATAAAAAGCTCGATGATGTCATTAGAAATCTTAAGCAGCCGACCCTTGGCATTTGTCTTGGGATGCAGTTAATGTGCCGTCATTCTGAAGAAAATAACACACCTTGCCTGGGAATTTTTAATGAGACAGTAAAGTTGTTTAAAAGTGAAACGTTAAAGGTGCCGCATATGGGCTGGAACGCGCTCGAAAAAGTCAGGGATTGGTTACCATCTTCACTCGAAAAAAAGTATGTTTACTTCGTTCATAGCTACTTTGTGCCGCTAAATGATTTTACCGTAGCAGAAACAAATTATGGATCTCCATTTAGTGCTGCATTAAAAAAAGACAATTTCTATGCTGTTCAATTCCATCCTGAAAAATCTGCAGAAGCCGGGGTTACAGTCTTGAAAAGTTTTCTAAATTCCTGACATGAGAATTATCCCCGCTATCGATATTATTGGTGGAAAGTGTGTAAGACTTACTCAGGGTGACTACGGTAAAATGAAAGTCTACCGGGAAAATCCAGTTGAAGTAGCAAAAGAATTTGAAGATGCAGATCTCGAGTATCTTCACCTGGTGGATCTTGATGGCGCTAAAAAAGGGAAAGTTGTGAACTGGAGAATTATCGAATCCATCCAGGAACAAACAGCATTAAAAGTTGATTTCGGCGGAGGGGTAAAAACTGAAGAGGAGGTTGAAGACCTTCTTGAAATGGGGATCGAGCAAATCAATATTGGAAGTCTGGCAGTTAAGCAACCAGATGTATTCCGTGGCTTCATAAAGAAATACGGAAGTGAAAATTTTATTCTAAGTGCTGATGTTAGAAATGACCAGATACAACTTGCCGGATGGACAGAAGCATCAGATATAACGATATATGATTTAGCGGCGCAATTTGAAAAAGATGGGTTGGAGTACCTCACCTGTACCGATATTACGACGGATGGAATGCTACAGGGTCCCAATTTTGGTCTTTACAAAAAATTAAAAAAACGTTTTCCGGAACTAAAAATAGTCGCCAGCGGAGGGATTAGTTCTGTCAGTGATCTGGAAGAACTTAATTACATAAAAATACATGGAGCTATCGTGGGTAAAGCGATTTATGAAGGGAGAATTAAGTTGTCGGAGTTAAAGAAAATTTGATTCTTTAAACACACAGGTACATAGGAAACATAGGAAAAAAACTGACGTGCTTACAAAAAGAATCATTCCCTGTCTCGATATAAAAAATGGTCGCACTGTTAAGGGCACTAATTTTATAAACCTCCGGGATGCTGGTGATCCCATAGAATTAGGCTCATTATACGCGCAGCAAGGAGCTGACGAATTAGTCTTCCTTGATATAAGTGCCACAATTGAAGAAAGAAAAACATTCTCTTCTCTTGTTAAAGAGATTGCCCGTCACATTAATATACCATTTACTGTGGGTGGTGGAATTAGCTCGGTGAAAGATGTTGCACCATTACTGGATGCTGGCGCCGATAAGGTGAGTATCAATTCAGCCGCCATACAAAATCCTGATTTGATCGACGATCTTGCGAAAGAATTCGGATCACAGTTTATCGTTCTGGCAATCGACGCACGCAAAAAAATAAATGAATGGACGGTTCACACGCACGGTGGCACGCGTCCTAGCGACAAAAAACTTTTCTCCTGGGCAAAAGAAGGACAGCAGCGTGGCGCTGGCGAAATACTCTTCACCAGCATGGACAACGATGGCACTAAATCCGGATTTGCAATTGATCCTCTGAGTAAACTGAATCAATTACTTACAATACCAGTCATTGCTTCCGGAGGTGCTGGCTGCAAAGAAGACTTTCTGGAGGTCTTTGCTATCGGTAAGGCCGATGCTGCATTGGCCGCAAGCGTTTTTCATTTTAGTGAGATACCAATCCCTGAACTCAAGAATTATCTTTCCCTACATAACATCCCAATCCGTTAACCCATCACCCCATGGAAAAAGAACTTAACTTTAAAAAATTGAACGGCCTTATACCGTGTATTGTACAAGATGCCGGTACTGATAAGGTATTGATGCTAGGCTTTATGAACGAAGAGTCCCTGGCGAAAACAAAATCGGAAAAGCGTATTACATTCTTCAGCAGGTCAAAGCAACGACTTTGGACAAAAGGCGAAACATCCGGCAATTTTCTCGAAGTTGTTGAGATTTTAACCGACTGTGACAGTGACACACTCCTTATAAAAGCCAGGGCAAAAGGGCCCGCCTGCCATACAGGAAGTGATACATGCTTCAATGAAAAAAATAAAAAAGAAGGCCTGGAATTCCTGGAAGATGTAATTCAGGAACGGAAAAAAAATCCTAAACCGGGTTCTTATACTAACAAGCTTCTGGATAGTGGCATCAACAAAGTAGCTCAAAAAGTTGGTGAAGAGGCAGTGGAATTAATAATTGAAGCCAAAGACAATGATCGGGAAAAGTTCCTTAATGAGGCAGCTGATCTTATGTATCATTATATTGTTTTGCTTACCGCCAAGAATTACACTATCCGTGATGTCGTAAAAGTTTTAAGAGACAGGCATAAGGAGTAGACTACTGAACCTTCCTTGATATTAAGTGTTCTTAGAAGTCTGAAAGAGTGGAAGGAAATTTACCATGAGGTCACGAGGGCACAAAGAAGACTCTACGTACAACGGAATTGACTTGTGTCACCATAGAGCCGTTGGCTGCGGACATACTGGACTGGCGACTTGTCGCTGATGCTTTACCGCAGGCGCAGAGGCGCAAAGGCACACAAAGTTAATTATGTTATATCTTCGCATGTGCTTTGCGCCGGCACACTAAAAAAATATATTCTCATACTTCCCGCCCACATACCGTTTACACGAAAGACGACCTGCCAGAGCAATAGGCTTCAACAATGATTTACCCATCAACATTCTCACACACTCCTGAATACCTTCGGTAATAGATGGATGCGGATGAACGCATTCTGCCAATTCTTCAATTCCCTTGTTCATTGATATTAACACGGCCACAGCCTGAATAGCGCTCGACGCATTATTACCAACAACACGCATACCAAGAATTTTCATCTCGCTATCATTCGTAACGAGTAGCTTAATAAACCCCTGCGTATTGCGTTTTGCGATAGCCCGGGGAATAGTACTATACTCCAGTGTAACTACCTTATACTCTATCCCTTTTTCTTTGGCCTGTGTTTCGTTTAAGCCAACACCAGCGACTTCAGGATTTAAGAACATGATAGTACTGATGTTCTCGTAGATCAGCTTGCGCTCAGGCTTTCCAAACATGCACTCTACAGCATAGCGTCCTTCGAGTTCTCCCACATTAACCAATGAAATATCTGCTGTTAAATCCCCGACAGCATAGATCGTAGGGACAGTGGTTTGGGTATCAGTGTTCTCAATCCCTTTCTTCGACATGTTGATACCAACCTTATCATCCCAGAGCTCCTCCAGGTTGGGCACGCGCCCTACTGATACCAAAGCTTTCTCAACATTGAAAATCTGGTTAGTGCCATCTGTATATTCAAGCTCATACTCCACCCTGCCATTCACAATTGTCATTTTTACAAGGCGTGAATTGCGATGGATCAATACACCGTTATTTTCCATGTTGCGTTCGATGATACGAACCGCATCTTCATCTTCCACCGGTAAGATCCTGTCTCCCTTGTCAATCAGGTGGACTTTTGTTTTTCCAAAACCGCTAAAGATCGTTGCATATTCACAGCCTATCACCCCGGCCCCCACGATAACCATACTTTCCGGAAAATCGGACATGCTCTCGATCCCCTCGCTGGTCATTACAATCTTTTCATCGATGGGTAATTCAGGTAGGTAACGAGGTCTGCTGCCGGTGGCCATAACGATATAATCTGCCTGCACTTTTTCCTTAAGTGCCCCGCTTACAATTTCAATTTCATTCTGTCCGGTAATAAAGGCTTCACCTTTTCTGAATTCAAAGAGATGGTTAGTTTCGTTTTTTAAGAAATCCATCTGCTCTTCGAGAAGACCTTTTCGCTCC
>JANYDR010000335.1 GCA_025363495.1 Cyclobacteriaceae bacterium
GGTTCTAGGTTCTAGGTTCTGAGTCCTGAGTTCTAGGTTGGATAAGATTCAGTTATCCGATCTCATTTTCAAATTACTACTTTCAATTTTCAATTTTCAGCTTTAAAGCAAACAACGCCGGCCAATTCTTTCCCGTCACCAGCATCAGTTTACTTTTCTTTTCGTACGCAATCCCATTAAGCACATCCGCTCTTGAATTGATGGCATGAGCTCTTTCCGCCAATGCCGTTAAATCCAACCTGCCGACCACATTACCGGTAGCAGGATCAATTTTCAATATATAATTTGTCTGCCATTGGTTGGCAAAAACATAGCCGTCAATGTATTCCAGCTCGTTTAGTCTTTCCTGAGGAATGCCATTTTCTTTTACAGCGATTGATCCGGTTTGTTTTAGGCTCGCAGTATCTAAAAAATAAAGCTTGTCAGTTCCGTCGCTGGCAATCAACTTTTTATCGTCATGAGTGATGCCCCAGCCTTCATGGTCATACTGAAATTCTCCCAGTTTTTTGAAAGTTTTAAAATTGTAGATAAATCCGACATGGCTCTTGTACGTCAAGTGATAAATTTTATTGTTAAGAATCGTTATCCCTTCTCCGAAATACTTTTTCTCCAATATTACTTTTTCATCTTGATTACCCGAAGTAATGTCAACTTCAGCAATCCATGAGGTACCCTCCTGCCCGGTGCTTTCAAAAAGTCTGCCATCATGAATTATTAATCCCTCCGTAAAAGCTAAAACATCATGGGGGAAAGCTTTTACAACTGTAAAGGCTATGAGATTTTTTTGATCAACAGATTCCTCTTTTTTATTTTTGGGAGAGCATCTGAAAAATAAAGAGAAGGCAAACAAAAAAAGAAGGCAATGTTTATTCCATTGTGTGAGCGACATGGTGTTCTTTATAGACTAAAATCCACTTAAAAGCATAATCAATTACAAAAAACAGAGGCGCCAATCGTGCTCAATTGCTTCCAAATCGGACCTGACGGAGATTGTGGGGATACTTCAAACAGAATGATTGACCTACTTTGTGTTCCGCATTTTCTGGAATGAATAATACTGTTCAGCATGATTGGTTCCGAACCCATATAGTCAATCATACTAATTACTGCACTGAATGTTGCTATATCACCCGTCAGGGTTTTGATTTTTTTTACAGAAACCTTCACCGGAACAGCCTTATCGTCGGGCATTTTTCCGGGCTCCAGATTCTTATTTACTAATCCCCTGTAATACGCAGTTAAATCATTATCCAACATCTGTTCGTTCATCAGCTGTTGTCCATCTACACACCAAAGAAAAGTATAGGACCAATAATTCTCATTATCTTTTTCATCCCAACCTGGCGCAAACCGGATATCCTCCACTCCTGTGTAAGGTATCTGTGGCGCAAAATCCATGGGCATAGAAATGCGCTCATGCCTCCAGCCATCCGGTGCAATAAATTTGTAAGGCGCCTCCCAGGAGTCAAGATAAAAAAGACCAAGCTTTTCCCTCATCCACTGGATACACTCAGCTTCATCAACGATCGACCATGACGTTGGGTGTCGCAAACCACTTCTTCGTACACCAGGAATTTTTGAAGAGATGAACTCAGCTTCTTCATTTCCTTCCAGCATGAGCCGGCTGACTAACTCTGATCCACCCGGCATGTGAGTATCATAGTATCCGCGTCGCCTGTTTTTTAGTTGCCAGTTAATGTCGGTATCATAATAAAATCGTACAGGAGTTTTCTTTAAGAACACCTCGTTGCCCTGCTGATGATTTTCTCCTGTAAAGGGGGAAAGCTTAACATATTTCTCCATGTTATTGTAGATCGTACCATTTTCTTTTGTCATCTGGTCAATGAAATACCGTGCATCTCTCACGCTTACATCGAGAAAATTCTTCCTGATCTCCCGCTCGCAATAGTGCCAGAATCCAATCAGGTCGGTAGGACTGTCAATCGTAAAAATCGCTTTCGGTTGTAACGCAAAATCTCCAGGCGTTTCTATTGCCATTTCTATATAGCGAAGAATAATCATACCACTCATATCAAATCCACCGAGGACAAAGGTTTTAGGGTCGGCCGAGAATTTTGTAACGACATCATTAAGAATATCATTGATATTACTGATCACCGCCGGACTGGCATATAATGCCTGATCCATAGAGGCAGCTATCGTAAGTATGTCATTCGCATAGGCCACGTTATGTAACTTTGTTTCGGGAAAAATCTTTTCAGCTGCCTCAAAACTTGAAAAGAGCACTAACACGCCTTTTATTTTTCCAGACTTGGGCCGCACTGCCAAATAATAATTGGAAGTAGTATCAGTAATAGTTGGTGTAAATCGTATTTTCTCAATGGTCTGCCCAATGGAGGAGAATGCCAGAAGCAAGAACATGACAAACAACGGAAGCCAATATTTACTTTTTATAAGATTGGAAGAAATGCGGTCTTTCTTCTCCGGAGAAAAGTGCAAAGTCTGGGCCCTAAAGAGGCTATAGATTGTTTTCATAAGACGCGAAATATAAGACAATAAATTCTACTAAAGATTCCCGGGAAACAATGTGATTACGCGTCTGAATTCAACCTTTATTCAAGCGCAACTAAATAGTTTTTATTTCTTTATAGTAGAATTTTTCCAATACAATAAGACCATCACGCCAATGTTGAATTGAGACTTCCATCAACCGGAATGTTTTATTATCATGTGTCATGAAGGAATGCTCCCACTCACCAAAAACAATATTATTTTCAACGTCAATCGCTTGCTG
>JANYDR010000352.1 GCA_025363495.1 Cyclobacteriaceae bacterium
CGATTCCTGAAAATCTTTTTCCCCTCCGCCTGCCACCAGTAAAATTCCCACTAACCACGCCAGCATGCCTACTCATCTTGGTTTATCAACAAAAACGCATTTATCAGTGCGGTCAATATAGTCATGAATTGGCTTGTGGCAGTCTATACGACCTGACGAGGATAAAAATTCCAACAATGACCAGCGGGATGCTTAGTATCTGCCCCATATTGAGGGGTAGCTGGTCCTCAAACGATACCTGGTTCTCTTTGAGAAATTCATAAGCAAAACGCATACTCCACAGGATAATCATGAAGTATCCAAAGATTCTGCCTTCCGGCAAATCCTTTTTGTAACGCCACCAAACGGACAATAAAAACAAAAATAAAATGATACATGAAATCGCCTCATATAATTGTGCCGGATGACGGGCGATGCCGAACGTGTTAACCCGTGCCATTACCTGATTTGTCTTATCATCCAAAATAGTTTCTGACTGAAGTGGAATGGACCCTGGTTCGTCTACAAATTCGGTTAAATAAAATAGAATATTCTTGACATCGCTTCTTACAAAAGCCTGGGCTTGAGGCTCAGCAACCCCTGGCTTGAAAAAGATAAAGATTTTAATTGGCACTCTTCCGTTCGCTCCATTTGGGAGGTCCTTATTTTTTTCTACCACTACACTTTGTACCGGATTTTGAGGATTTTTTTGGTCTCCCAGAATTGTTTCTGTAACGCGACTGATAAATACAATTCCTGTGGGGCCGTTTGTTGGCTTGCCCAAAATTTCGGAATTGAAATAGTTGCCAAACCGGATCAGGGCCCCGGTTATTGCTACAACAATGACAATCCGATCAAGAGTTTGAAGATAATTCTGTCCAGGATTTTTCTTTCTTGAATAAAGCCACAGGGAAAATAAAATACCGATTGCTGCTCCGTGGCTTGCAAGTCCCTGAAGTCCTGTAAAGTGAAATTCTGGTTTGAATTCGAAAGGAAGGAAAATACTGAGTGGGTCTTGCCAGATAATTTCAGGTTGATAAAAAAATATGTGACCCAATCGTGCTCCAAGAATAGTAGCCACAACCATGTAGATCGTTAACGTGTCAACATCACGTTCGGGCTTACCTTCCTTTCGGAAAATATAATAAAGTACTTGCTGGCTGATCAGAAACCCCAGGGCAAACAACAATCCATACCAACGAAGCGTAACAGGACCAATTGAAAATAACTCAGGACTGCCGTTCCAGATAATGTAATTAAGACTATGCATTATTATATGGGATAGAAATTTGGGGCAAATATAGGGGAAAATGTATACTGAGGGAGATACTGTTGATTGATTCGAAATTGCCGCCTAACCAAAGTCTGTCAGGTATTGGGCATTAGGAATTAGGACTCCTTCGAATAATATTTTGAGTATTGCATCGATGGCTCCTAATGCCTAATGCCCGATCCCTAAAATTATTCGTCTAATTTATCCAACTCTTCCTTAAAGCTCCCGGATAATATCGGGAACCTACACCAACTCCTCGGATCAACATTGAGGTCATCAAAATGAAACGATGGTGCAAGGCGCTCGCGTTTCCATTGATTGGCCGACCAAAGACGGAAGAATTTTTTAATCCAGTTCTTTAATTCAGTGTGGTCATAAAGTGAAGAGAGTGCATTAAAAACCTCCACCGGTGGTTTCCTTTCAAAAATGGCAAGATGCTCAATAGCTGTCAGCACAGTATATGGCATGAGATCTTTTTCATCTGTTTGAGCGCGTTCGGCAGGACGAAGCTCTGCTGTAGGTTGTAAATTATTGACTGGTTTTAAACCGGGATATTGAAGAATTACTTCTGCCCATTGGAGCCATTGTAAAATGAATGGTTTTGTAATACCGGCGATAGGAGCGAGGCTCCCACTGGTATCACCATCCATTGTGGCATAACCAACATCTCCTTCACTGCGATTGGAGGTGGTAAGTAAAATAGATTGCTTTATGTTGGCCAGCAACCAGATAATCGGCGACCTCGCACGCGCCTGGATGTTTTGAAGCGCGATGTCATCATTTTCCCATGTAAGAGTTCTCTTAAGTGCACCTTCTATCTTGCCGCGATATGAATTTGTTTCTTCTTCAATCGACCAATGATGGAATTGAGCTCCAATAGAAGTAGCAAGTTCTTTTGCAGAAGACAATGTTTCAGTGCTGGAATTTTTTGTTGACTGATAAGCGCATGTCAAAAGCTTGCCAACAGATTCTTTTATAGTTGATGGTGAAGTTTTTGGATCAAAGCCAAGCAATGTCCAGAATTTTTCCCAGCCAAGTTCTGTCGATGCTCTTCGCACCATTTCTGAAACCAATATTGCCGAAAGAGAGGAATCTGCTCCACCGCTAAGGCTTAATACAAATCCTTTTGCTTTACTCTTTCTCAGATAATCAAAAAGTGCGAGTGAAGCAGCACGCGCAAATTCTTCATTCTTTTCCTTGCCATCGGAAGATGCGGCAGTTTCCGATTTGTCGGGTTTTTCAAAATCAATTGTACAAGCAAGTAGATTGTAATTTTTGAATGACAATCGTTTATTTTTTTTCAGTAGCTTTCCTTTTTGTCCGAATATGATATCGCCATCATAGATCATTCTTCCAGCTTCATTGCCAAGATGGTTCACAAAGAGATAAGCACAGTCAAATAGTTGAGATCCTTCCAGCACAACTTCTTTTGTGCGTAATTCACTTTTCCCAAAAGCAAAATGACTGGCACTGGGATTTAATATCAGATCAACTTTTCTATCGTGAAGGCGATATCCCGGGCGGTTCTTTTTTCTCCACGCATCTTCGCAGATCTCAAATCCAAAGTGGACTCCGCTGCTTTCGTAAATCAAATCACCGGCGTTTACTTTTTTTTCTCCAATGATAATTTCTTTGACCTTTCCGCAAGGCCAGGGTTCAAACCAACGAGGTTCATAATGAACGCCATCTTTCGCGAGATTTTGCTTTAGCGTGACACCAAGTATTTCCTGATTCTTAATAACACAGACACCGTTATATGTGATTTGATCAATCCTTACCGGTATACCGATGCAAACAATAGTGTTATTACATGCCGGAACGATTAATGATAATTTTTGCCATGCAGTGGCAGTAAGCCAATCGCTGAGGAACATGTCTTCACAGCCGTAACCAGTGAGACAGAGTTCAGGCAGGCAAAGCAGGTCGACCCGCTGCTTTTTAGCCTCTTCAATAGCTTCAAGAATATTAGAGACATTATTCACCCAATGAAAGGGAATTTGGTTTAATGTTGCGCCTGCTATTTTAAGAGAACTCATTTGTCAGAAAATACTTTAAAAGTTTCTCCTCTATTTTCCAATATCAACAACTATAACCAAAACCGCTTAAACAATGTTCAGCGCTTCGCACGTTTTCATAGCAGCGTCCTGTTCAGCCTTCTTTTTAGTAAACCCAAAGCCGGTGCCATATCCAACATCATCGATAAACACCTGGACAGAAAACTCTTTCTGGTTCTTTGATTTTTTTACCTCCACCATCTCAAACCTTACAGTCTTATTCTGCCGTTGGGTCCATTCAATGATTTTGCTCTTATGATTGAAGTTATTTTCAATGACCAAATCAAGATTAAAATTTGGCTGAATCAGTTTGTTAATAACGAATTTTTTGCAACTGATATAGCCTTTATCCAGGTACACTGCGCCAACAATTGCTTCTAGTGTGTTTCCCAGCACTACTTGCTGGAGCTGAGCATTTTTCAGATCGAATTGCACAATCAATCCCACACCGATTTTTCTTGCCAGAAGATTCAGTGAATCACGGTTGACAATGCGTGACCTGATCTCAGTAAGAAACCCCTCATCTTTAAATGGATATTTTTTAAACAAGTAATCGGCCACCGCTGCTCCGAGAATAGCATCGCCCAGATACTCCAGTCGCTCATTGGATTCGCGAAAACCATTAGTTTCTTTTCCCCGACTCGTATGAAGAGTAGCAAGCTTATAAAGTGAAAGGTTAGACGGAGAGAAGCCTGTAATCGCCCGGATTGCAGCGATCAGTTTTT
>JANYDR010000404.1 GCA_025363495.1 Cyclobacteriaceae bacterium
CGGGACTTGAACCAATTGCTGTTACTGCAACACAATCCACAACACGACCTTCAATTTTTACAGAAGTGGATGAAACAATGATATTCGACCTCGAGTTTCCTGGTGGCATAACTGCTGCCTGCCAAACAAGTTTTGGTAAAAACATGAATGATCTTATCGTCACCTGCGCGAAAGGATGGTACAAACTTTCTCCATTTCAGTCGTATACCGGCGTAAAAGGTGTCACGAGTGATGGTGTGCAGCTCGATACATTTATTGCGAATGAACAGACCCAGCAAATGGATGATGACGCTTTGGCAATCATGAACGGAACACCACTGATTGCACCTGGCGAAGAAGGATTAAAAGACATGAAAGTAGTGGATGCTATTTTTAAATCTGTTGCAGAAAAGAAGAGAATAGTAATTTAATCAGTTGATTCGATGAATCGGTAATATGAATACAGACAATCGATTCTAGCGTAACGAGTCACTGTTGACTTTACCATCCGATTTTTGCCTAAACCCGATCTTTGTCAAGCGTTCTACTTTTGGATTTAGTAATTCTTTCAAGTGATCAAACACAATTTTAAAGTTTTGGTCATGCCTGCCTACGGTTCTTTCCAGCCTCTCTATTTTTAAAAGAATTTCTTTATCATCCAGCAGCATGCGTCTCAATCTAGTGTATATTCTCATAATTTGAATATTCACATGTAATGCCCGATCACTATTCAAAAGACTAGATAGCATTAATACACCATGCTCAGTAAACGCGAATGGCATTTTTCTTCTTCCGCCCACTCTTTTTTAGTCAATTGAAACATAAAATCCCCGGGGAATCGTATCAGGTTTCGTTTTACTTGTTCATTTAACCTCCGGGTTTCCACTAGATAAAGTTCTGCCAGATCATCATCAATCATTACATTAAGGTTTCTGACTCGATAAATCATACTTATGACCACCTCATCGGGAATAGTCATACTCGTTTAAATATTCAATAAATATGACGACTATGCTTTTCAGAACTAAAAATATGATCGACGGAAAACCTGATTATTTTGGCGACCTCACCTCCGGCTTTGTCGGTGTTTTCACCAACAAAGGATGAACTAATTACATAATTTTTCTACTCTGCGTGTAATAATAATACACCGGTGCTCCCGAAAGGATAAGCATTAATCCTATAAAAGCCTGCCAGGGTTGACTAATAATTGTCACACAAATCAATACCAGACAGAAAGCAGAGAATAGAAATGGCAAGAATGGATATCCAATCACGCGATATGGTCTTAGTGCCTCAGGATCCCTCCGTCTTAAAATAATAACTCCAAATGCTGTCGCTCCATAAAATATGAATGAAGCGAAAATCAGCAAGTCGGTGAGCTGGTCAAAACTTCCCGACCAGATCAACACAATCGACCAAAGCCCTTGCCAGGCAATGGCTCTCGAAGGCGTATTATAAGTCTCATGAATTTTTCCTGCATCCCGCAAGAACAGCCCGTCTCGTGCCATTGCATAAAAGACACGTGCAGAGGTGAGAATAGTACTATTGGTGCAATTGAATGTGGTGACAAGAATCAAAACAGAAATAACAATTCCACCAGCATTGCCACTGATAATTATCGCTACTTCTACCGCGGCGATTTTATTAGTGGAGTGATGAATAGCTTCCAACTCACCGATTGGTAAAATATATACATAAACAGAATTGATAATTAAGTATAGAACAATCACTGCAATAGTTCCAATCCCAAGGGCCAGTGGAATATTCTTTTGAGGATTCTTTATTTCTTCTCCAATATATCCGATGCAATTCCAGCCCTCGTATCCCCAGAACGCGCTGGTAGAAGCAGCAAAAAAAGCTGTGAATAGCATCCATCCCTGCGGCACATTTGATCCAGGCTCAAAATTATTCATATTGCCTTTTCCTGAAAAGACTGCTGCCAAAGCAAATGCTGCTATCGCCACAACAATTCCGATAATGAAGTATCGACTTAACTTCTCACTTAGTATAACTCCCCGGTGATTGATGTAGCTTAATGAAGCGATCAGAAGAGAAGCAATTATCTTGATGTTAACATTGAGACCTAAAGATCCGGGAACAGAAATGCTAACTTCTGGTAATGGAAAAAGGGCATTCACTGATTCTGCAAAAATGTAGGCAAGTGCTGCGATCGTTGCTGTCTTCATTACGGTGAAATTGCCCCAGCCGTAGAGGAAGGAGAAAAACTTTCCGTAAATCTTTTTGAAGTAAACGTATTCGCCACCAGAGTTTGGCATCATTGAGGCTAGTTCGGCATTGCTTAACGCGCCCATAAGGCTTACAACACCAGCAACGAGCCAGCACACAAGTATTAGCACCGGCGAGTGCAGTTCCGAAGCCATCGGAGCTACTTTTTTAAAAACTCCAGAACCGACAATTACACTGACAACCAGTAAGATGGCCGACGTTCGTGAGATGGTTCTCTTTAACGGCGGTTCAAGCATTCTTATAAGAATGATAAACCAAGCCCTGGTCCATTTCCTGGAGAAAGATATCCATCTTCCAATGTAAAACCTTTTTCAACTATATCCCCTGTCAGGTCAAAGCTTCCATCAAGATCCAGGTAACGGGTATGAGGACAAGCAAATGCAACGTGCAATGCCGCCGTAATACTAACCATGCTTTCATCGTTGCAACCCCAGAATAATTGAATGTCCGAAGCCTTTGCAATATTGGCAATCTCCAACGCACCCATAATTCCGCCGCACTTCATAAGCTTGACATTGAATATTCCAAAAGCTTGCTGTTGTGACAGCTTTAAAGCAGCGCGGGCATTTTTTAGAGATTCGTCCGCTGCCAATATTCTTCGTGTCTCCTTTGGGAATTGAAGAAGCTCTTCTTCCCTTCCTGGGAGGAATGGTTGCTCAATAAGTTCAATGTCTGTATGCTTACTTCTGTGTAGAAATATTTTCAATTGCTCGGGTCCATAACCTTCATTAGCGTCTACGCGAATAGTGAAATACTCTCCAAACTTCTCACGGAGCTTTATAATTCGTTCAGCATCCACCTCACAATCAAGCCCTGTCTTTACTTTCAATACGTGGAAACCTGACTCTTTATACTCCTGAGCATCTTTCAAAGTCTCTTCAACATTCTTTATTCCGATCGTGACAGAAGTCTGTAGTTTTTGATGATGTCTTCCGTAAAAATCAACAACAGACATGCCTATCCATTGACCGAAAGCGTCATGCAAAGCGATATCGATGGCCGCCTGCGTTCCGGGAAATTTCTCAAAATGATTCCGACTATTATAAATATGAAGTTGAAACTGACGAATATCTTTCCCAACAAGTTGCTGGATGAAGTCTGATTGAAGATTCTGAAATGTCTGTGAGGGCGATTCGCCTACTACGTTCACATCCGGGTTGGCAGCCCCAATACCTTTCATACCATTGGCAAGTGTTACCTCGAAAAAGATATTTTCAACTGCTGAGATGGTTTCGCGTGCTATCGTGTAAGGTCTCTTGAGTGCCAGGTCCTTACGATAAGATTTTACAGAAGTAATTTTCATATTAATACGATGATTAAAGAAGCGCTTTCTTTGCAACTAATTTTTGAATAAAAGGAACAATTTTATCGCACCCCTCTTCGAGCGGTAAAAGGACGGGTAATTTTGTCTTTTGCTCATAGCTTCGTTGAAACTCAAATGCTTCATCTATCGAACAGCTTTCTGTATTCAACGCAATCGCAATAACATTTGATCCTAACAATTTGACAAGCTCTATTTCTGACTCTATTGAATGAATCTTTCCCCACTGTGGCATGTGATCGTAGTAAACCCGTTTAGGGGAATGTACGAGTATCACACTTTTAGCATTACCGGAAATTAGTAGCTCCGAGCCACACGGACCTGTCGGATTGCGTAATCCAGATTGCCCTTCCAGTAATATGACATCAGGACGTGTTTCATTATCGCAGGTTAGAATTGCATTTTCAAGTTCTCCGGAAACAAAATCGTTAAGCGTTGAATCAAATATAAATCCATATTTTCCACCCTGAAGCCAACCAGTTTGGCCGGTATAAATCATTTGAGCATTTATATCAGAGTTCTTACAGGCTTTCATTACGAGGCGCGTCGTGGTGCGCTTGCCTAATGCGCAGTCGGTACCGATCACCGCCACAATGGGAGTTTTCAATTGTAAGATTTTTCCAGTCCAGAAATGGAGGTTCTCTCTTTTCTTGGGTTTTCTAACATCAATTAGTTTAACACCATTTTTATCAGCAAGAGCTGATATGTCGGCACGTTCTGAGAGATATTCATGCAGCCCGTTAACAATAGAAAGCTTATTATTAATTGCTGCTTTGATCAAAGCAATCATGTTATCTGGGAATATTCCACCAGGCGTTGCTACCCCCACAACACAGATTGTCGGCTGAACTGACATTGCTGATTCAATATCTTTGAATACGGGGATGTTTCTCTTTTTACGGTCAAGCACTTCGCCAGCATCCTTGCCAGCCTGTTCATGGTCAACTATTCCGACGATTGTAAATCTCTCACTTTCACGGATTAAGCCGTGAGCAGTTTTAGCTTCACCTGAGGCTAGTAGTCCGGCGGTTATAACAATTGCACGCTCCATTTTTCATCTATATTTCAAACAAAAATAAGATGAAAAATCCTATTTTTACTTCTTTGGTAAAATATTAAACCATAATTTTAATCTTATTAGGTTAAATAATCTTTCATGATTGATGAATTGGATAAAAAGATACTGAACCTGCTTCAGGTCAATGCTAAGCTCACAATGAAGGAGTTAGCCGAATCGCTTGGCCTCACAGCAACGCCGGTGTTTGAGCGCATCAAAAGGCTGGAGCGTGATGGAGTAATTAAAGGCTATGTGGCACTTATTGATCCTGAAAAAGTAGGCCGGGGTCAGACGGTATTTGTTAATGTAAGAATGCCAATCTATTCTTCTGAAAATATAGCGAGCTTTGAAAAGCAAATCAGCAAGCTTCCGCAAGTGCTTGAATGCTATCATCTGGCAGGCACGATTGACTATCAACTTAAAGTGGTAGTTGAAAATATAAAAGAGTATGACAGCTTTCTACTGGCGATTGCAAAGATCCGCATCGTTAATGTAGACAGCAGTGTTATTGTATTACATAAGGTCAAACAGGAAACTTCCCTTCCATTATGAGAAAATTGCTATTCATTCTTTTTCTGTCGCCAATAGTCGCGATATCTCAATCTAACCAGGCCAAAATTGCCCGCATCGATTCCGTTCTTACGTACCTGCATGATCGCGAACTTTTCAGCGGCACTGTCCTTATCGGGGAAAAAGGAAAAATTCTTTATAAGAAAGCCTTTGGAATCGCAAATCCAAAAACAAACGCTGTGCTTACCACTGCGTCATCATTCAATCTTGCTTCAGTGTCCAAGCAATTTTATGCGATGATGACCATG
>JANYDR010000411.1 GCA_025363495.1 Cyclobacteriaceae bacterium
TTTCCGTTCTCACCGTATTGTAAATTTCTTTTTCAATAGACAAAGCCTTGATCTGGATGGCAGTGAAATGATTTCTGCCCTTTAAGGTATTGGCCTCAATATGATCGATATTGCCATAGTTAAGAATTTTAACTTCACCACGCAGCGTGTCGCCTTTTAGAGTTACAACATAATCCTGAGCGATCGCTGCCACCGATAACATTATTAGAATAAAGAGAAGGATAGTTTTCATTTTCAATGGTATTTCGCCACAAGTTTAACTCTATTTGAAAACACTTATTTACTTTTTCTTAAGAAAAACCGTAATTATTAGCGAAGTTTGAAATATGATTGATTATAATCCCAAGGCATGGTTTTCCCTGATTACGCATTCATACAGTCGTCATGTTATGCGTACCCTGCAACCGGTACTATTGTTTATGGCAGTGTATTCTGCCATTTGCTGTTATCTGATACTGGATCTCTTCAGGCTGCATGAAAAGGATTTTCATAGTACTATTTCAATGCACTCCTTACTGGGAATTGTACTTGGCTTGTTTTTGGTGTTCCGGACCAATTCTGCCTATGACCGCTGGTGGGAGGGAAGGAAGCTTTGGGGAAGCCTCGTTAATAACGCGCGAAACCTTGCAAGTAAAACCAATGCTTTTCTTCCCGCAGATGACAAGGAAAACAGGATCTTTTTCAGTTCTATGATTATCAACTTTACAAAATCAGTAAGAGACCATTTACGTGGCGGAGTGAATATAAACGAACTGGAAGAAGTCGGCTCTGATTTTAAAGAGAATTTTAGAAATGTGAAGCATGTACCCAATCGTATTTCGTCAATGCTTTATCAGCGTGCCAATGAGTTGTACTCCAGAAAAGTAATTACCGGGGAACATTTGTTTCTGATGGACAAAGAATTAAAGGAATTTTCTGACATCCTCGGTGGCTGCGAGCGCATTAAGAATACTCCTATACCGTATTCCTATTCAATGTATATAAAGAAATTTATTTTCATTTATATCATCACACTTCCCTTCGGATTTGTTACGCAGACAGAGTACATCACCGTTCCAATCGTTGTATTAATTTCTTTTGTGATTTTCAGCGTTGAATTGATTGCTGAAGAAATTGAAGATCCATTTGGAAAAGATGTGAACGACCTTCCTACCGATGACCTCACCGCCAAAATCTCCGACAACATAAAAGAAATCCTTTTGCCTCAGCGATCACCGATCACCGATCACTGATCGCTGATTACTTTTTTACCAACTACCAACTACCAACTACCAACTACCAACTACCAACTACCAACTACCTTTTACCTCTTCAAAAAACTACCCCACGGCCAGTGTGTAAATTGCATAAAGTATTATCAGCAAAATCATCACTGCATACATAATCAAATCAACCCGTACGTAGGCTTTATATTCACTGTATAATTCACGGAGCTTACGAAACATAGACTGCGACTTTTTATTTTTTTGCTAATACCAAAACATTTAACTCTTTTTGACGTCTTCATAAATATCCTCACCAATTTACACCTATGCCGAGATTGATTTGTGTAGTAGTCTCCCTTTTTTTATTCTACCAGGGCCTTGCCCAGGATAAATTCACAATTAACGGTTATATCAAAGATGCTTCTAACGGAGAGGCGCTTATCGGCGCTACGGTATTCATAAAGGAGATTCGAAGCGGTGCCACTACCAATGAATACGGCTTCTATTCAATCACTCTTCCACCTGCAACATACTCAGTTAACTATAGTTATATAGGTTTTCAACCGATTTCGAAAACTGTTGAATTAAATCAGAACACTCAGATCAGTGTTGAATTACAAGCTGAAACGGAACAATTGGAGGAAGTTGTGGTGCGTGGAGAGATTGAGCAGGCCAATGTCCAGAATACCGAAATGAGCACTAATAAATTGGAGATGAAGACAATCCTGAAGCTCCCAACGCTCTTTGGTGAATCAGATGTAATCCGTAGTTTAATATTATTACCAGGCGTCAGCACAGTCGGTGAAGGTGCTTCTGGCTTTAATGTGAGGGGTGGAAGCGTTGGCCAGAATTTAATCCTTCTGGACGAAGCCCCGGTTTATAATTCTTCTCACCTTTTTGGCTTTTTCTCGGTGTTCAACCCTGATGCGGTAAAAGACACAAAGCTTTATAAAGGCGCTGTTCCTTCACGGTACGGCGGTCGTCTTGCCTCAATCCTTGACGTACGTATGAAAGAGGGTAATAGTAAAAAAATGGAAGTCACGGGAGGTATTGGATCGATCTTTAGTCGCCTGGCTGTTGAAGGTCCTCTTATTAAAGACAAAGCATCTTTTATTATCGCTGTTCGCCGTTCCTATATCGACGTGCTGGCGAGACCTTTTGTACAACTTTTAAAAGATGGCGGGGCGCTGAATTTTTATGACCTTACCATGAAGGCTAACTATAACATCAATCGTAAGAACCGTTTGTATTTGTCTGGCTATTTTGGAAGAGACAATTTTAAATTTGATGCCACTCAAGGTTTTAATTGGGGAAATGCAACTTCATCTCTGAGATGGAATCATCTTTTTAATGAACGACTTTTTTCCAACCTTACTCTGGTGTATAGCAAATATGATTATGCATTACAATTCGGCAAAGACGATAGAAATAATTTTAGTTGGAATTCTTCTATCTCTAATTTTATTCTAAGGCCTCAGTTTACTTACTTCATTAATAGTAAGAATGAACTCAACTTTGGCGGTGATGCTACTTACTACACCTTTGAGCCAGCCAATGCCGTAGGCATAACGAATGGAAATTCAGTTGATCTCAGCCTTGATAAAAAATATAATCTCGAAACGGCCCTTTACATTGGTAACAGCCAGAAAGTAACAGAAGAACTTTCAATTGACTATGGTTTAAGGTATTCCCACTTTCAATATATGGGCCCTGGTACAGCTTACACATATAACGACACCATTCCGGGCGCCCGCAAAAGAGTTATTGCCAGTACGAAATACAACAGCGGCCAGAACATTGCTACATATGGCAATTTTGAGCCCCGGTTTTCCTTTAAGATCCAGACGAGTGAGACCAGCTCAATAAAAGGAAGCTATAATCGGATGGCCCAGTATCTCCACCTGATTTCCAATACTACTGCTTCCAATCCGTTGGATGTGTGGAATCCAAGTTCCAACAATATAAAGCCGGAACTTGCTGACCAGTTTACCCTTGGATATTTTAGAGACCTGGGTAAAGAGCATACTTATGAACTTTCTGTTGAAGGCTATCTGCGTTACACCCAAAACCAAATCGATTACATTGATGGAGCCAATTTGCTGATTAACCGATATCTCGAAGGTGATCTGTTGAGTGGACTCGGAAGGGCATACGGTATAGAAACTTATTTTCAAAAGAAGAGCGGACGCCTAACAGGTTGGATCAGTTATACTCTTGGCAGAACAGAATTGAAAGTGGATGGCATCAATCGTGGAGATTGGTATGAAACCCGATACAATCAAACTCATAATATTAAAATTGCCGGATTTTATGATATTAATAAGCGTTGGTCAATGTCGGGAAATTTTGTTTATACCTCAGGTACACCGACTACTTTTCCAACCTCACGGTATATTGAGCAGGGAATCCTGATTCCATATAATGCCAATGATTCAAGAAATAACGTTCATCTTCCAGCCTATCACCGGCTGGATATTTCGTTCCGACTGGAAGGAAAGAAAATGAAGGATGGGAAAGAACGTAAGAATACTGATTACTGGGTATTCTCGTTTTATAATGTTTACAGCAGGAGAAATCCATTCTCTATTTATTTCTCCCAAAATGACCAGCGATTGCCACAGGGTCAGCCGTTGCAATCACAGGCCACACAGTTATCAATCATTGGTTCAATTGTACCATCTGTTTCTTACAATTTTAAGTTTTAACATGAAGACAATTAGAACATTTATAAGTCTGATACTTCTTCTTCCCCTGGCAATCATGTCATGCGAAGACAAAATTAGCCCGACGCTTGAAAGTGCTGTTCCGGTTTTGGCGGTAGATGCCTGGCTTAACAATAAACCACAAGATCAGGTGATAGTACTTACACTGTCGCAAGCTTATTTTGACGCCACTAATCCTCCTGGTGCGTCAGGTGCTGTAGTGATCGTGAGCGACGATGCAGGTAAAGTATATTCATTCACAGAAGATGCTACTAAAGCTGGTAACTATGTCTGGAAACGCCCGATAGGGCAGGTATTTGGAGCGGTTGGAAATAAATACAAACTAAGCATTCAATATAAAGGAGAGACATTCGAAGCATCGTCGCGGATGGGCCGGGTTCCAAAGATTGATAGCATAACGTATGATACTCAAAAGAGAGTAGGGTCAAAAGATTCCCTTACCCGCGGCCAGTTCTGGGCCACTGATCCAAAGGGATCGGGAGATACCTATTGGATCAGGACATATAAAAATGGTGTGTTATTGAGTAAACCCCGTGAAATTAACATTTCTTATGATGCTGGATTTTCTGCCGGTGGTGATGCTGATGGAGTGGTATTTATAACTCCGATTCGAAGAGGCATCAACTCCAATGATCAAGATAGTTCCGGTAAGACGTTGTCTCCTATTTCAAAAGGTGACTCATTAAATGTTCAGCTGAATTCTATTACCCTACAGGCATACAATTATTTAAATCAGGTTTCAACTCAGACAAACAGACCTGGAGGATTCCAGGAACTTTTTGCTACTCCGCTGGCAAATGTGTCTACCAATATTTCAAACACAAAGACAGATGGCAGTAAAGTACTTGGGTTCTTCAATGTTTCATCTGTATCAACAGCGGGAAAACGATATAAGTAGAATTCGTATTTTTGAACGAGGCTACCTAAAACCCGCTGATTTTATGTCTCCGGGTTTTTTGTTTTGATTTTGAAGGCGTAGTTTTCATCCTTAAAGCGTTTTGCATGCACTTGTTCCGCGGTGGAGTTCTCATTATTCTCTGCTTTGTATATGGTCAATTACTCGCACAGGAGTCTGTTACTCAGGAGACAAATGCTCCGAGCGTAAAGTGGTATCAGATCAATACTCCCAATTTCAGAATTCTGTATCCAAAAGGATTTGAAGACCAGGCACAACGGGTAGCCAATAACTTCGAGACAATCCGTGAACCGGAAGCAAGAACGATGGGTGTGCTTCCTAAGAAGATTTCGGTCATTCTACAAAACAATTCATCACTTTCCAATGCCTTCGTAACACTCGCTCCCCGGCGTTCTGAGTTTTACACTATGCCGGCGCAGAATTATAATTTTTCCGGTACTAACGACTGGCTGAATCTGCTTTCATCACATGAGTACAGGCACGTTGTTCAATTTCAAAGAAGTATCACGGGTTTCAACAAACTTTTCTATTACGTCTTTGGTCAGCAGGCTGTAGCCGGATTCGCCTTTGCTGCCGCTCCTCAATGGTTCTGGGAAGGTGATGCTGTCGCGACAGAAACTGCATTTACACCCAGTGGACGGGGCAGGATACCAAACTTTGATCTTGTCTTCAGAACGAACATCATGGAAGGCCGTACTTTTAATTACCACAAGCAATACCTGCGATCTTACAAGCATAATATTCCCAATCATTATGTCCTGGGTTATAACATGGTATCGTATCTGCGCAAGAAAACTGGCGATCCATTAATTTGGGAAAGGATCGTTGGTCGTTCATGGAGTGTGCCGTTTATTCCATTTGCTTTTTCCAACGCTATAAAAAAGGAGACAGGCTTGTATGTTAAAGACCTTTATAAAGAAATGGCGCAGGAAAGGAAAAAGGATTATGAAGAGGCACTTAAGAGTGTTGATCTTACTTCTTTTGAGACGATTACGAAGAGAAGTTCAGATGCTTACACTGATTATTCTTTTCCGCAGCCGTTGGATGATGGAACGATCGTAGTAACGAAGTCAGGTATCGGTGATATCGAGACGTTGACCATACTTTCAAAAGAAGGAATTGAAGGTAAGAAATATGTTCAGGGTATAATCAATGATGCAGGGATGCTTTCCGCATCGAATCAACGGGTGGTTTGGAACGAGTTTCGGTACGATCCACGATGGACGGTAAGAAACTATTCTGTAATAAAGGGATATGATTTTGGAAGTAAGACCACAAGAGTAATAGCAAAACATTCAAGATATTCCGCTGCCTCACTTTCTCCTGATGGTTATCAGGTAGTAACAGTTGAGACATCCACAGACTATAAAATCAAATTGGTAATACTGGATTATTTCTCTGGAAAAGTAGTGAAAGAGTTCTCTAATCCAGACAATGATCTACTTGCGATGCCACGCTGGACATCGGATGGAAAAGCAATTCTTGTATTAAAAACGAATTCCAAAGGGAAGACGATCTCTAAAATTGAGGTTGCGAGTGAGGTTTCCACCGACCTTATTCCTTTCTCCCAGGAAAATGTTGGTTACCCGGTTTCTTATCAGAACTTTGTTCTTTTCAATTCTCCTGTAAGCGGAATTGATAATATTTTCGCTGTCAACCTCGATACTCAGGAAAGGTTTCAGGTCACGTCCAGCAAGTACGGAGCTTATAACCCCGCCGTTTCCAAAGATGGAAAAACTCTTTACTACAACGACCAATCCCGTGATGGACTTGATGTAGTAAAAGCTCCGTTCAATCCCCAGGCATGGAAGAAAACAGAAGTTGTTTCTCCAACGAATTTATCTTTTCAACATCTGGTTGATCAGGAGGGGCATTCGGATCTTCTAAGTACAGTATCTAAAACTAATTTTAACACCAAACGCTATCGTCGCGCTTCAGGAATGATCAATCCTCACAGTTGGGGTCCTTACTTTTTAAATACATTGACAAATGTGAGGTTGGGAGTTGCTTCTCAGGATATTCTCAGCACTACTACTATCGATGCAGGATATGTTTATGATATAAATGAAAGAACAGGTTCCTGGAGAGCAGGACTAAGCTACCAGGGACAATTTCCAGTCCTCGATGTGTCAGTTTCTCAGTCGAATCGCTCAGTAGATGAAGGAAATTTGCAGACGGTGGTAATCAATGGAGCAAGTAACACATTGCTTACCCGCGATCTTAAATTTACATGGGATGAACAAAATGTGGAAGGAGGCCTGAGAATTCCTTTGCTTACCACGAGCTCCAAATACTATGGGAATTTTGAAATCGGAAATGCTATTGGATTAACGCACGTTGTGAATTTCAGGAGTTCGTTAAACAGTGGGCGTATTATACCAGCAATTATAAAGAATGACACTATTCAGGCTGCTTACTCTTATTTCAATTATCAGAGTGATGGAAATCTGGTATACAATCGCTTCTCAATGTCAGGTTCAAGATTACTAAAGCAAAGTCGCCGCGATATAAATAGTAAATGGGGACAAACATTTTACCTGAGCGCATACAACACACCGTTTGGTGGTGACTTCTCGGGCACTCAGTTTTCTTATTATTCCACTCTCTATTTCCCCGGACTTTTTAAGCATCATTCTTTCTGGGGATACTGGGGTTATCAGTACAACGCGATCAATCAATTAACAAGAGATGCATCTAAAAAAGGTGTTGCAGATAATATGGAATACCAATTCAGAAATCAAATACCCTTACCGCGTGGTCAATCGATTGGAAGATATCAAAATTTCTACAGCATGTCGGCAAATTATACCCTTCCATTATGGTATCCAGATATTGCAATTGGCCCATTGCTGAATCTGCAACGTCTTCGTGCAAATGTGTTTTTTGATTATGGCTATGGCAAAACCGTATTTACAAACGTTGCCTCAACCCAGGCTTATACAACGTTGGGCGGGGAATTGAAAATGGATATAAATGTATTTCGGTTTTTGCCCCAGTTTAATGTCGGGGTTCGCTATAGCTATGGCCTCACGCCATCCGTTACCAAATTTGAAATCCTGATCGGAGCCTTCAATTTTTAGATTTCCGGAAAGTGATTAAAGGCGCTTGAAAATCGCCCCGATACGCCTATTTTTGAAGTCTATATCTAATTTTAATCAGCATGGCAGAAATAGTTAGGATGCCTAAGATGAGCGATACGATGACCGAAGGGGTAATCGCGAAGTGGCACAAGAAAATAGGGGATACCGTAAAGTCGGGTGAGCTGATGGCGGAAATTGAGACCGACAAAGCGACGATGGACTACGAGTCTTTTAACAGCGGCGTTGTGCTTTATCTGGGTGCAAAGGAAGGTCAGCCCGTTCAGATCAATGGAGTGCTCGCAATTGTTGGAAAGCAGGGAGAAGATTATTCAGCATTGTTAGCCGGGGCTGGTACCCAGACGGCTGCTGCTGGCGGAAAAAGTGAGACATCAAAAAAATCAGAGCCAGAGCCCGCGGTCGCTGTGGCAACTGCCCCGGCCGAAACAATTGATACTTCGGCAATCAAAGCGGAGATTGTATTGATGCCAAAGATGAGTGATACCATGGCAGAAGGTGTTATCGCTGCCTGGCACAAGAAAGTAGGAGATGCTGTTAAATCAGGTGAGCTGTTGGCGGAGATTGAGACCGACAAAGCAACCATGGAGTATGAATCATATAATACTGGTACTCTGCTGTATATCGGTGCCAAAGAAAAAGAACCGGTAGCTGTTAATGGAGTATTGGCAATCATTGGCGAAGCGAATGCCGATTGGCAGACATTGTTGAAAGCCCATCAGGCGAAAGGCACTGGAGCTAAGAATGGAGTCGCGGTGGCCGCAACGACTACAACATCACCAACCCCGGCAACTGCTGTCGAGTCTACAACTGAATCTCACAGCAATGGACGTGTCAAAGCCTCCCCTTTGGCAAAGAAAGTGGCCAAAGATCTTGGATATGATATTTCAAAAGTAGCAGGCTCTGGCGAACAAGGTCGTATTACTAAAAAGGATATTGAAAACTTTAAACCTTCGGTAGCTCCTGCATCTACATCAGCTGATAAAGGAAAAGCATCAGCGCCAATTGTTTTGCCGTCGGTAGTAGGAGTAGAGAGCTTTGAAGATGTGCCTGTATCGCAGATGCGCAAGACAATCGCGCGGAGACTTTCGGAAAGTAAGTTCACTGCCCCTCATTTCTATCTTACCATGGAGATTAACATGGACAAGGCAGTGGAGGCTAGGAAGAGCATCAATGAAATTGCACCGGTAAAAATTTCATTTAACGATATGGTCATCAAAGCGGTGGCTGCCGCCCTTCGCCAGCATCCGGATGTTAACGTAAGCTGGCTCGGTGATAAGATGAGAAAGAATCATCATATCCATATTGGTGTAGCGGTTGCTGTTCAGGATGGATTGCTGGTACCCGTAATTCGTTTTGCTGACAACAAGTCGCTGTCGCATATCGCTGTAGAAGTAAAAGATCTTGCAAAGAAAGCTCACGATAAGAAACTGCAGCCATCCGATTGGGAGGGAAGCACTTTCACTATTTCCAATCTGGGCATGTTTGGTATTGATGAGTTTACCGCCATTATCAATCCACCCGATGCATGTATACTTGCCATCGGTGGGATTAAAGAGACGGCTGTTGTTAAGAACGGCCAGCTTGTACCAGGCAATGTGATGAAAGTCACAATGTCGTGTGATCATCGCGCTGTAGATGGAGCAGTGGGTTCTGCGTTCCTTAAAACCCTAAAGGGCTTACTGGAAGATCCGGTCAGAATACTTATTTAATCAGAAAGAATTTGAATCAAGAGTCTAATACAATTCACGCTACCACCATACTGGCCGTTCAGCATAATGGTCAGATTGCGATAGGAGGTGATGGTCAGGCTACGCTTGGCAATACCATAGCAAAGAGTAATGTCAAAAAGATCAGAAAGCTACAGGATGGTAAGATTCTGGTGGGATTTGCTGGTTCTACAGCTGATGCTTTC
>JANYDR010000455.1 GCA_025363495.1 Cyclobacteriaceae bacterium
GAGCGGAATGCGATTTTCAGAAAATTTTTAAACATATCGGAGAGGTGTTTTCTTGGGGCCTTGATCCCAAGACGGTGTGGGATTCAAAAAGTTGCACACTGCAAAAGTAACCTTGAATAAAAGTTGAATACATTTCCCGCAAATCCGTGGAATCTGCGGGAAATGCATTCAGTCTACCTAATCACAAAATCTAATAATAAAGTTAGAAGTTGGATTTCATTCATTCCTCAACGACTCCACCGGATTACTCACCGCAGCCCTCATAGATTCAAAACTCACTGTAAGGAGTGCAATAACCAATGCTCCAACTCCGGCGTAAATAAAGACGAAAATGTCGATCTCTATTTTGTAAGCAAATCCTGCGAGCCACTTGTCCATTCCGTACCAGGCGAGAGGTACGGAAATAATAAACGCAATAGCAACAAGTTTGATGAACTCCTTTGACATTAATTGTAAGATCTGCGTAACGGATGCGCCTAAAACCTTCCTTACACCTATTTCTTTAAAGCGTCGCTCAGCCATGTACGATGATAGTCCATACAGGCCCAGGCAGGAGATAAGCATGGCGATCATTGTAAAGCTGGTGATGATGCCCGACACTCTCCGGTCCTCATCATATTGCTTCCGAAGATTGTCGTCGAGGAATGAATACTCAAAGGGTGTATCAATGATTATTGATTTCCAGGTTTTTTCTATACTGACGATCGTCTGGTCGAAATTTGAAGTATTTACTTCCAGCACCATGAAATCGTAACGCTTTGTGGAGTCTGGCATTTGAAAAAACAAAGGAGTAATCTCTTCCTTGAGATTGATTTGATGATAATCTTCCATTACCCCGATGATGGTAGATGTGTATTTGACCCCGCTCCATTCGGTGTAAATATTTCTTCCGATGATTTCTTCCGGCGAAATTCCAAATTTGCGAGCAGTCGTTCTATTTATAATGACGTTGTTATTTTTATTCTCCATTTTTCGGTTTTCGGAAAATGGACGTCCCGCGATAAGTTTAATATCCATTAGTTTCATATAGTCCTGATCAACACCGTTTCTTCTGATGTCAATGGCAGTTTCCATATTGCCACCATCCGGATAATAGAACGAATCGCTCCACACGTAAGATCCAGGAACATACTCAGTTCCGGACACCTGTTTTACGGCACCGTTATTTTGTAATTCCTGCATCAGTCCGTCATAGTTATTGCGGGCTGCTGCAGAACGAAGCGGAAGAATGATTTTTGCCTCACTGTTAAATCCGAGATCTTTATTTTGCATAAAATTGAGCTGCCTGGAGATGATGATCATTCCGCAGACTAACGTGATGGCAATCATAAACTGAAAAACCACAAGTCCCCGCCTCAGCCACCCCGATGAGTTGCTCATAGTGAATTTCCCTTTCAACACCTGTGCAGGCTGGAAAGATGAAAGATAGAATGCAGGATAGCTTCCCGCGATAAGCCCCGTAATGATAGCAATGCCCGCCAATGCCAGGATCAAAAACGCAATATTCTCAGTAGCAAACGAAATTGATTTTCCGGTAAGGCTATTGAAGAATGGCAAACAGATCTGAACAAATATCACACTGATCAATAGTGACATGAATACGATCACCATGGCCTCTCCAAGAATTTGACTGATCAGCGAACTGCGGAAAGCTCCCATCACTTTACGAATACCAATTTCAGAGGCTCTTTTGGTTGCTTTTGCAGTGGAGAGATTCATGAAGTTGATACAGGCAATCAATAATATAAATACCGCAATGGAAGCAATTACGTAGATGTAAATTATCCGTGGGCTTTGGCCAATATCCGAACGGAGGTAGATATCTTTAACAGGTTCAAGGCTTAATGATTTCTTCCTCCCCATTGCTTTAATGTCTTCAGCGCCATACTTCATGAGGACCTGGTTCATTTTTTTGATAACAACATCCTTGTCGGCACCAGGAATAAGTTTCACATAAGCGGGTACAAAATTTTGCCCCGCCCATTCCTGCGTTGCATCCGGACTGGTCGTAAGCCATTTGGCAACTCCAGTGCTGGACGTCATGGAGGTAAAAAATGTAGCGG
>JANYDR010000480.1 GCA_025363495.1 Cyclobacteriaceae bacterium
CGCCCGCAGAAAGGTTGTAGAAGTGGCTGGCGTTTACGGTAACCTCGCCGAAGTAAGTGGCTTGAAAAAGGGCGATAAACTAATTACGGTGGGATATCAGGTTTTGAACGACGGTGAATTGATTAAATTCTAAAAATGAAGGAAATGAGGAGAGACGTTGGTTTATACTTCCAATTTCTATCCTCTAACCTCTAACTTCTAAATACTATGCAAGACATCGAAAAAGAATTTGGGCCTACCAGTTGGGCCATTGACAACAAGGTCAGTATTTACGTGGCCACCATATTTATTACGCTGGCAGGTATTATTACATACCTGGGTCTTCCGAAAGAAAATTTTCCGGAAGTAGTATTCCCTCAGATTTTCGTGGCAACAGTTTATCCTGGTGCTGCGCCTACGGATATTGAAAATCTGATTACCAAGGAGATTGAGAAAGAAGTAAAATCAATTTCAGGAGTTAAGAAGATCAAAAGCAGTTCAGTACAGAGTTTCTCCAACGTCATTATCGAATTTGAAACCGATATTGATGTTGATGAAGCAAAAATTGAAGTTAAAGATGCTGTTGATCGCGCGAAGCAAAATCTTCCCAGCGATCTAAAAGATGATCCTCAGGTTATAGAAATTGATATTTCTGAACAACCCATCATGAATGTCAATCTCTCTGGAGACTACGACCTGGCTACACTAAAGAAATATGCTGAACAGATGCAGGATGCTATCGAGGCTGTTCGTGAAATTAGACGCGTGGATATCATCGGAGCGCTAACACGTGAGATACAGATCAACGTTGATATGTTCAAACTCGGACTCGCGGGAGTAAGTCTTGACGATATTGAGAATTCTGTAAAGGGTGAGAATGTAATCATTCCAGGTGGACAACTTTCTGTTGATGGAATGAAGAGATCACTTACAGTTAATGGTGAATTTATCTCGGCTGAGCAATTGGGAAATACAGTCGTTGGATCTACCAAAGGTGGTAAGATCTACATGAAGGATATTGCAGATGTAGTCGATTCACATAAAGAACAGGAAAGCTTTGCCCGTCTTGATAAAAAGAATGTCATCACTCTTAACGTCATCAAGCGCAGTGGTGAAAATTTGATTATCGCTTCTGATCAGATCAATGCAATTGTTAAAGACTTCAAGGAAAATATTCTGCCTCCTGGAATAGAAGTTACTATTACTGCTGATCAATCCGATCAGACGCGTACTACTCTTCATGACCTTATTAACACAATCATCATCGGATTCGTATTGGTTACATTGATCCTCATGTTTTTCATGGGTGCGACGAATGCCATTTTCGTGGGATTATCAGTTCCTTTATCTGCTTTCATTGCATTCCTCATTTTCCCAACGTTAGGGTTCACATTGAACATGATGACATTGTTCTCATTCTTGCTCGCTTTGGGTATCGTGGTGGATGACGCTATTGTGGTTATTGAAAACACCCACCGCGTTTTTGATAACGGAAAGGTTCCGATCAGAAAAGCTGCTAAGATCGCTGCCGGTGAAGTATTCCTTCCTGTATTGTCAGGAACATTGGTGGTACTTGCACCGTTTGTTCCCCTTGCGTTCTGGCCGGGAGTAATTGGTAAGTTCATGTTCTATCTCCCCATCACACTGATCGTGACATTATTGGCTTCGCTGCTGGTAGCGTATATTATCAATCCGGTATTCGCTGCTGACTTTATGGAAGTTCATGATCATGATCATGAAACGAAAAGCAAGTTTACTCGTAGCTTTAAGGTCACAGCGGTTGTTTTTGGCTCACTTGCCCTGGTATCTTATATAGTAGGATGGTTTGGTATGGGCAACTTCACTGTCTTCATGTTTGGCGTGTATTCACTCCATCATTTTCTGTTAAGCAGAGTGATCTCTCATTTCCAAACGGATGCCTGGCCGAAAGTTCAGGAAGCTTATAAAAGGACCATATCTAAGTTGTTGATCGGATACCGGCCTATATGGGTTGTACTTTCCGTTATTGGTTTGTTTTTCTTCTCAATAATATTCACAATGATTCGTAAACCTCCGGTTGGATTTTTCCCCGACGGTGATCCGAATTTTATTTATACCTATATCACAATGCCAATTGGAACCGATCAACGTGTTACTGATTCTATAACAAATATTGTTGAAAAGAGAGTGACGGACGTTGTTGGTCAGAATAATCCTATGGTAAAGTCAATTATATCCAATGTCGCAGTGGGGGCTTCGGAAGATCAGTTTGCCGGGACCAACGCTCAACCTCATCTTGGAAAAGTAACAGTGGCTTTTGTCGATTTCTCGAAGCGTGATGGACAATCAACCAAGCGAATACTTGATTCAATTCGAAAATATGTGAAAGGAATACGCGGTGCGGAGATATCCGTTAACAAGGAAGCGAATGGACCGCCAACCGGCAAGCCGGTAAATATTGAAGTAGCGGCTGAAGATTTTGACCTGCTTGTTGCAACGGCAAATCGCGCAAAACGCTTTCTGGATTCTTTACAAGTTCCGGGGGTTGAAGAGTTGAAATCCGATTTTCAAAGTGATAAACCTGAAATATTAATTTCAATTGACCGTGAGAAGGCGAACCGTGAAGGAATATCGACCGCTCAGATTGGGATGGCTCTTAATACAGCCATCAACGGTAAAGAGATTTCGAAATTCCGTGATGACAATGATGACTATGAGATCACACTTCGTATAAAAGAAGATCTCAGAAATGATATCAATACCCTGATGAACCTGCCACTTACGTATCGCGATATGAGCGCCGGAGGACAAGTACGCCAGGTGCCGATGTCAGCTGTTGCTAAAATTGAATACTCCAACAGCTTTGCTGGCATTCGACGCATCGAT
>JANYDR010000482.1 GCA_025363495.1 Cyclobacteriaceae bacterium
GAAATAGAAAAACTCAGGTTAAGTGCCACCTCAGCATTGTTGACGGGGCGAAGAGATGTTATTGTTGTTGCCTCCGTATCATGTATTTATGGTATCGGTAATCCTGTTGAGTTTGGTAAAAACAGAATCAAACTTACAGTAGGTGAAATGATTTCGCGCAACAAACTGTTATTTGCCCTTGTTGATATTCTCTATAGCCGGACGGAGGCTGATTTCAGAAGAAGTACATTCCGGGTAAAAGGTGATACGGTGGATGTCTTTCTGGCGTATGCTGATTACGCAATTCGCATTTATTTCCTTGGAGATGAGATTGAATCAATTCAACGTATTGATCCCGTTTCAGGAAAAAAGATTTCAAATGAAACCGTTGTCACAATTTTCCCGGCTAACCTTTTTGTAACTGGAAAGGATATGCTTCAACAGGCAATTCGTGAAATTCAGGACGACATGATGCTACAGGTGCAGATGTTTGAAATGGAAAGACGTCACCTGGAGGCAAAGCGATTAAAAGAGAGAACCGAGTTTGATCTTGAGATGATGCGGGAGCTTGGCTATTGCAGTGGTATAGAAAACTATTCACGCTACTTTGACAGAAGGAATCCCGGCGATCGACCATTTTGTCTTATCGATTATTTTCCGGACGATTACCTTATGGTCATTGACGAAAGTCACGTTAGTGTTCCGCAGGTTCGCGCAATGTGGGGAGGAGATCGGTCACGAAAAACCAACCTGGTAGATTACGGGTTTAGATTACCTTCCGCTCTTGACAATCGTCCGCTGACATTCAATGAATTTGAAACTCTGATGAATCAAGTGATCTATGTGAGTGCTACCCCCAGTGAGTATGAATTGCGGAAATCAGAAGGAGTTGTGGTTGAACAGATTATCCGGCCAACGGGTTTACTTGACCCTGTCATTGATGTAAGGCCGAGTAAAAATCAAATTGATGACTTGCTGGAGGAAATTGACGAACGGGTAAAGCTGAAAGAACGAGTTTTGGTAACTACCCTTACCAAGCGAATGGCCGAAGAGCTCACAAAATTTCTGGAGCGGGCATCTGTAAAGTGTCGCTATATTCATTCGGAAGTAGCAACACTTGATCGCGTGGAGATACTACGCGAACTCCGTCTTGGAGTATTCGATGTGCTGGTGGGTGTCAACCTTCTTCGTGAAGGTCTTGACTTACCGGAGGTTTCGCTTGTTGCCATTCTTGACGCAGACAAAGAAGGATTTCTTCGAAATGAAAGGTCTCTTGTGCAAACAATTGGTCGCGCGGCACGCAATGTAAATGGCCGGGTAATCATGTATGCGGATAAAACTACGGAATCCATGCAGATGGCGATCGATGAAACCAATCGAAGAAGAAAAATCCAATTGGATTATAATACAGCGAATGGAATTACACCACAGACAATTATCCGTTCCAAGGATTCCATTCTTGGTCAGACGAAGGTGGCTGACTCCAAGAAATCTATAAAGAAGTACTATGTTGAAAATGAAGAGAGTTCATTGGCAGCGGATCCAGTGATGGCATATCTCAGCAAGGAGGAATTAGCGAAAATGATTAATCAGACACGCAAGGCAATGGAGAAGGCTGCTAAGGAGTTAGGGTTCATGGAGGCTGCAAGGTTGAGGGATGAATATCTGGCGTTGCAAAAAATGCTTGCAGAAAAGAAGGCTTGAGGCAAAGGTCAACCATCTCCCGCAGTCAAAGTACTCCCGGTAATCAGGTAACAGTTGATCATATGTAGTACCAGCTTTTCACCGCGATCATGTGAAATCCGCAGGCGCGTCTTCATGAGAATATCCTGAACTTTGAAATAAAGAATATAATTTTCTAAATTTAATATATCCTAAAACTTTAAGATGAGACCTTCCTTACGCAAACCCCACAGGTGCAATTCATTTTTTATGAAATTGCTACCTGTTCTTATTCTCGTTATCAGCTACTCCCATGTTTCAGGCCAGGGTCAGATATGGGGAACGACCCTTTCAGGTGGGGGAAATAATCTTGGAGTCGTTTTTAAAATGAATGCTGACGGAACCAATATTGCTGTTCAAAAAGAATTCTCTTTACAACAGCAATAAAAAGTGCATTTCCACAAGGAAGCATTATGCAGGCGTCGGATGAAAATTTTTATGGACTCGCTTCAGGAGGTACCTATGGAAGGGGCACTCTTTATAAATATGACCTGACAACTTTTACAATGCTTCATGAATTTGGTTCTATCACAAGTGATGGCTCCAGTCCCATCGGGGCGTTAGCACAGACAGCAAACGGAAAATTATATGGAGTAACTGCTAACGGTGGTGATGGAGACAGGGGAATTCTTTTTGAATATGATCCGTTGCTATCCACCTATACAAAGAAATATGATTTCTCAACGAATGCAGAAAATATCCAAAATGTATTCAGCCCACTCCTACGGGCGTCCAATGGTAAACTTTACGGTGTAACATTATTTGGGGGGACTAATGGTACTGGAGTTGTCTTTGAATACGATCCGACTTCCGGTACGATGTCCGTCCGTGCTAGTTTTGACAGTCAGGCCTATAGTAGTAATTCCATCAATCTTATACAGGCATCTAATGGAAAAATATATGGAATGAATGCCACTACTTTGTTTGAATTTGATCCTGGTTCTTTTGCTTTAAATACAAAATATGATTTTGGTGCTAATAATCAAGGAACACCTGGATATTCTGTTGCTCAAGCTCCGAACGGAAAGCTTTATGGATTGACGTTGGAAGACGGCCTAACTGGTAAAAGCGTTCTGTTTGAATATGAATCTTACGAATTCAATCTTTTCAGCTAAAGTAGAATATACCGGGCAAAATGGAACGTTTACTGATGGCGGCCTGACCTTAGCCTCCAACGGAAAATTATATGGAATGACTCTTTATGGTGGATCTAATAACCTTGGAACATTCTTTGAATTTGATCCGTCCA
>JANYDR010000485.1 GCA_025363495.1 Cyclobacteriaceae bacterium
CCAATGGCCCGTGGGACGTACTGGGTTCGAACCAGTGACCCCTACCTTGTCGAGGTAGTGCTCTAAACCAGCTGAGCTAACATCCCTTCACAATTTTTCAACAACGAGGGCGCGAAGATAGTAAAATCAGGGATTTAGAATAAAGGGATGCAGTGACTTATCCCTAAAAATGTGAATTTCTTTGGCAATCAGTGTGATTTTTCGTGATTCCTGAGCTTCGTTGTGCTGCTTTGTGGCCAAATTGATTCAAGTAAAAATGGTCACAACGAACACGAAGGAGACACAACGAACACAAAGCTCTCAATACCTAGTCGATAGTCTCTGAATTCATATGAAAGCTCAACGCTCCCGAAGGACATTTTTTCACCTGGTCAACTATCTTTTCTGTGGTGGATTTTTCAGGAGTGCTCCACGGTAATTCTTTCGGATGGAAAACTTCTCCCAGTCCCTTGAAGCAAATTGCTGAGTGAATGCACCTTGTTGGCTTCCAGAAAATGGTGACTTCTCCGTTGGTGTATTTTTTTGTGATGTCTTTCATTTCCTTGCTAATAGATCAACAACTTATAATCTCATACCTCCTTGAATTGAGATATAGTAGCAAGTTGCAGGTTACAAGTTCCAGGTGGTGTGCGCCGACCTGTAACCTGCATCCTGTAACTTGTATTAGTCCGTCTTCAGCACCGTCTCAATCTCAATAGGATTCGTCAGCGTTTTATGCACTGGACACGCATTCGCAATCTGCAATAATCGCTCGCGTTGCTTTTCATCCAGTAGACCCTCTAGATAAATATCTCTTTTAAAGACTGTCTTCTCTGTGAATTTTTCGGAATTGACTTCTACTCTTATTTTATCCAATGGAAAATTTTTTCTATCGGCATACATACGCACTGTTATGGCCGTGCAAGAGGCAAGGGCAAGTTGAAGAAATTGTCCTGGCGATGGCCCGAGATCCTTTCCTCCTACTTCTATTGCTTCATCCGCTATTACCTCATGACCGGTTGCAATCAATGCGGTTTTGTATTTATCCTTACCAATGATTGCAGTGACCATAGTTAGAAAGTTTTGTTAAGGACAAATTCCTGTTGCATGTAACGGTGGCGCGGTGCCATCTCACGTACCTTTAAATGATCGGCAAGTGTTTCCGGATCGCCGTAATAACCAATCGCCATCATTACTCCCAATTCATAGCCTTCGGGAATATTCAAGTTAGCAATTGCCTTCTGATGATCATAACCACCCATCTGGTGAGTGTTCATTCCAAACTCGGTTGCCTGAAGGGTAAGAAAAGCATTGGCGCCGCCAAGATCATACTTTGCGTTTCCATTTGGTTTGCCGTTTGCTGTAAAATTTTTTCTTGCCATACTCAGCACGAGCAATGGAGCGTGAGCAGCCCACGCTTTATTGCTGTCATTAAGGGCGTCAAAAAGTTTATTCCACAAATCCGGCTGGTCCTTGGTAGCATAGATGTATGTCCAGGGCTGTTCATTATTGCTGGAAGGCGCCCAGCGGGCAGCTTCGAAAAGTGATTTTAGCTTTTCAGGCTCAATAGGCTTATCAGAATAAGCCCGCCTGCTTCTGCGATCTTTTATAATTCCCAGTACTGCTGATTCAATTATACTTGATGTTTCCATCGTTTTAGTCTCCATAATCTTAATTGTTATACTCTCTTAACACGGTCAGCGGAAGGAAGTTCAATTATTCCTCAATCAACACTCCCATTTTTCCCTTCTGATAGTCGCGCATTGCTTCCATGATCTGGGTTTGATTGTTCATCACAAACGGACCATATGACACTACTTCCTCATCCAGCGGTGCTCCGCTTAATAATAAAACGCGTGTATTTTCAAGAGCCTCCATCGTTACACCTTCGCCGTCATTCTTAAAATGAACCGCGTTAAGTTCCTCCACCAAGCCAAACCCATCCAGCGTAAGCTTGCCATCTAGCAAATACATCAACGCATTGTGATGAATTGGTAATGGTATCGAAATCTTTCCACCTTTTTTAAATTCAAGCGTCGCTGCATTTACTTCTGTATGAGAAGGGATTGGACCTTTTAATCCAAGGATCTCACCTGAGAAAACTTTGACGTTTACTTTCCCATCTTCGCTCATCGTACCAGGAGCCTCTTCAGCACTTAAAGGAAAATATTCCGGCTGATCCATTTTATGATCGGCCGGTGTATTGATCCACAACTGAATAATTTCCTGCCGTCCACCTATGTCAGCAATGTCGTGCGGTGGACGTTCACTGTGAATGACTCCCATGCCTGCATTCATCCATTGCGCTCCTCCGGCATAAATCACACTGTCATTCCCACGGCTGTCACGATGATGAACGCCGCCTTTGAAAATAAACGTCACCGGTGAAAATCCACGATGAGGATGCGGACCCACGCCGGCATGATCCGGCTCAACGTGAGTTGGCACTTTTATATCTGCGTGATGCAATAAAAGAAACGGATCAATTTGCTCTACGCGTTGTGTTGGCAACGGCTGACGAATGGGCATACCGCCCATGTCGATCTTGTTGCCATATAATAAAGACGATACTGTCCTGTTTTTCATATGATAAGTCGTCAGTCAGTCGTCCCACCACTTGAGTGGTGAGACGACCCGGGCGACGGTTAATTCATCGGCACTTCCATTAATAAAACTTCCGCATCACTGTCAGCAGAGATAGAGATTTTATCTGTATCCCAGACACCCAATCCATCGCGCTTGTTTAGCACCTGACCGTTAATAGTCACATCACCGTTAATAACAAAGACATATACTCCATTGCCTTTCTTGTTGATTGAATAATCTGTAGTGGATCCTTTCTTCAGATTGCCGAGGTTAAACCAGGCATCCTGATTGATCCATAATGCGCTGCTCTCTTTCTCAGGAGAAACAACTGCCTGTAATTTATTCACACGGTCTTCGGATTTGAATTCCTTCTGATCATAACGTGGCTTGATGTTTCTTTCTTTTGGGAATACCCATATCTGAAGAAAGTTTACGTCTTCGTTTGCAGAAGCATTTTTCTCGCTATGAGCAATACCCGATCCGGCGCTCATGATTTGAACTTCTCCTGACTTGATAATGCCATGACCGCCTGTGTTGTCGCCATGTTCCAATGATCCATGTAACGGAATTGAAATGATCTCCATATTATCATGTGGATGTTGGCCGAAGCCCCTTCCTCCGCTTACAACATCGTCATTTAGAACGCGTAGCATTCCAAAATGGACACGCTCCGGGTTGTTATAACCGGCAAAACTGAATGAGTGATAAGAACTAAGCCAGCCGTGATCAGCATGGCCCCGTGTATCTGCTTTGTGAAGTATGGTTTTCATAAAATTAGGTTTATGAGCTATTTAACGTTTGTTGTGTAAACAAAGTTACATACAATTGTTGTATTTACAAGTGTTAGGTCTTTTCCCGCGGATTGCACTGATTTGGAGAAGGAAAACCTGATTCTTTTAACAAATGGCTTTGAATTGAATGCAAGTGCCATCCGGCGGCATTTTTGCCACTGATTGCACAGATGTTCACAGATTAATACAATTGAGTGCATTACTGCTCGTGAGCAAAACCCACAGATGCAGCAAAGCTGCTAGACGTCGCTAAGACCGTTGGTGAGCCGACTCAAGCAAACTATGATCGCTTTCCAGTCGATCGCGGTTCACATAGCAGAACAGCGAAGCTGTCAATCTGTGGATTTTTGCCAATCATAAAAGTGCATTTAACTATTTCCGTGAAAATCTGTGCAATCTGTGGCAAAGTTTACAGGCTATAGTTAGCAATAATGTCTTACCACGCAGGGGTATTCAAATCCGTGGGAAACGCATTACGCCCTTATCTTATCCAATATCCTATTAAGTTCCTGCGAATCTGCTTTAGACAATTTTTTTAAAGCCATCATTAGTGAATCCGGATCCTTATCAATTTTAGCGAGGATTTCCAGACCTTTTGGAGTAATGGAAATATCTACCTGACGACGATTGTTTTCACAGATATCTCTTTTCACAAATCCCTTTTGGCGAAGCTTCTCCACCAGCCTGGTTGCATTACTGCTTTTGTCGATCATCCTGCAAGTTATCTCGGCAAGCATAAGAGCTTTTGGGTGACTTCCACGCAGTATTCTCAGAACATTATACTGTTCCGGAGTAATATCATGCACCTTGAGGCGAATGGCATTGATATTATAAAGCCAACTGCTGGTGAATAAAATATTCACTCCCGCTTTGTGAAATTCGCTTTCAAATTTCTCCTGCTTGATATCCTGTTCGATTGACATGAGGCAAATGTAGTTACTATTATTGTTGATACAGCAATTAACGAGGTTTGAAGAAAAATAATTCAATACGAAAATATCCTTACTTCGGATGTTGAAACACATAGAAGCATAGGAATACAAAGTTTCACATAGATTTTCCTTCGCCACTTCTATGTTTACTTTGGTGTATTCTATGCTCCTATGTGTTTAAAGAAATCATCCTAAGGCAGACTTAGTCTTAGAAATTAGCACTGCGACTACTTTATACCTTAACTTTAATTCCTTACTTTTCTCCCCACCATGACACAAAAACCATTTCAAAATAAAGTAGCCATTGTAACCGGCGCCGGCCAGGGAATCGGATTGGAAATTTGCCGACAACTTGCGCGGCAGGGGGCCCATGTAGTTTTGAATGATATCGAACGTTCATTGGCAGATGATGCTACAAAATCTATTCTCGCAGAAAAAGGAAGCTGCATTTCATTTTCAGGAGATGCATCGGATGTTTCCTTCATTCAGGAAATGGTGAATGACGCTGTCAATCATTTTGGCAAGCTGGATATTGTTGTTGCCAATGCAGGCATTACACTCTTCGGTGATTTTCTTGAATACAAGCAGGAGGATTTTTACAATGTATTAAAAGTGAATCTCGGTGGAAGTTTTTTTCTCGCACAGATAGCGGCTAATCAAATGAAAAGTCAGGGAAGCGGTGGGAGTATCTTGTTCATGTCCTCTGTTACGGGACATCAGGCTCATAAAAATCTTGCTGCTTATGGAATGACCAAAGCCGCGTTGGAGATGCTGGCAAAAACATTAGTTGTTGAGCTTTCCCCTTTTAAAATTACCGTAAACGCCATCGCGCCGGGTGCGACTATTACGGAACGTACGAGTCAGGACCCTGACTACAAAAAAACCTGGTCACGCATTACTCCTATCGGGAAACCTGCTACGGCTGAAGATATTGCCAATGCTGCACTGTTTTTTGTCTCACCGCAGGCATCTCATATTACGGGACAGTCATTAATAATCGATGGTGGCTGGACCAGCGTGAGCCCGTCCCCGTACTAAAACCAAATTCATTTTTGTTTTTAGATACCGATCGGTATCTTTGACCTATGCGTCAACCAGAAGCGACAAAAGCGGCCATTCTAAAACAGTCGGGACAATTATTTAACACCCAGGGCTACAAGTCTACTTCCATCAGCGACATTACCACTGCTACAGGGCTAACCAAGGGTGCTATTTACCGACACTTCAAAAATAAAAATCAGTTAGAAAAAGAAGCTCTTTTGTATTTGTCGCAGGTGATGTTCGATCAGATCCGCAAACGGATAAAAGGTCAGTCAACCGCTCCGCTAAAATTAAAAGCAATTTTTGGATACTTCGAAACCTACATCAGCAAGCCGCCGGTTAAGGGAGGATGTCCTTTATTGAACGCCTCGACAGAAGCAGATGATGCGCATCCGGTTTTGCGGCGTCAGGCAATTGTGATTCTGGATATGCTGCGAAACACGATCATTACATTACTGGCAAACGGAATTAAGTACAAACAAATCCAACCAGACACGCAAAAAGAATATTACGCTTCACTTATTATCGCGATGCTCGAGGGAGCCATTATGATGAGCAAGCTTCGTGGTAACAACGACGACATTAAAATAACGATCCGTCATCTGGAATCGCTTATAAAAGAAATAGAAGTTTAAATTTTTTTATTAACCAAGATACCGATTGGTATCTTAATAATCCTATGAAAAAAATAATTACCAAACTCATCGGAGTATATTTCAATCTCTTTGCATTGGTTGCGCCGCGCGCCGCCGGAAACAAAGGATTTTTTCTCTTCTCCACAACCCAACGGCCTCCTTTAAAAGATTATCACAAAACATTTCTAAACTCAGCCGACCAATTCAGTTTTGAGTGCAACGGAGATCTTGTTCAATGTTATCGCTGGGGCACCGGTGATAAAATCATTGTCTTCTTTCACGGCTGGGAGAGCCACAGCTTTCGCTGGAAAAATTATATTGATGCATTCTCAAAAGAAGAATTTACGATCTACGCAATGGATGCGCCGGGGCATGGACTTTCCGGTGGAAAATATTGCAATCTTCCAATCTATAGTCATGCTATTGAAAAATTTCTGCAAGAATTACCTCCTGTTCATACTGTCATCAGTCATTCTATGGGAAGCTTTTCAAGTCTTTTCACATTTTATAGGATACCATCGTTGCACGTGAGACAACTTGTTCTAACAGGCTCTCCGGGAGAGGCAACAGATTTTATGGCATACTATAAAAAAGTTCTTGGCCTTTCCAGAAGAGCGCTAAATTCAATTGCAAAAGGCTTTGAGGAAAACACCGGACATCTTCCTGAGTTCTACTCAGCATCAGCATTTGCCGAATCAGTATCCATACCAACTCTTATTATTCACGACAAAAAAGATGTAAAAGTCTATGAAGCCCCGTATCGATACGCTGAAGTTCTTAATAAGAAGATCAGGAATTCAAAGTTGATCACTACAGAAGGTCTCGGCCATAATCTCAGATCACCCATTGTGATTCAGCATATTGTGGATTTTGTCAAGCATGCTTCTCATGATAAAGTATCATCAGAGCGCAAACATGAAAGTGTCTCCAATTAAATTTTAAAAAAATGGATGAACGAACTCGAACCTATTCCTGGCAGGACCCAATTGCAGGTTCAAAGAAAGGATTACAGATGTCAGGTATGGATTACCTGACGGCAATAAGCAATAATGAGTTGCCTGTACCACCCATTATGAATACCCTTGATATTCAAATAGGTTCAATAGAACCAGGCAAAGCAATATTTGTTTTTGAACCAAAAGAATTTCATTACAATCCGTTAGGCACAGTACATGGAGGAGTCATTACTACAATTCTCGACTCATCTATGGGCTGCAGCCTTCATTCAACTTTACCGAAAGGCACCGGCTATACTACACTTGAACTGAAAGTGAATTTCCTTCGCCCCATAACAACGAAAACCAAAAAGCTTACATGTATTGGTAAAGTGATCAACGCCGGAAATAAAACTGCTTTAACAGAAGCTCAGCGAATTGATGAGACGGGAAAAATATATGGCCATGGAGTCAGCACCTGTATGCTGTTCAATCTTACTGATCAGGCGTAGTCCCACTTGCCTGATAACAACTTGTAGCTGGTCATCCGAATTATTAAACATACAGCGAACCACCGATTACAGATTACCGATCACCGATTACCATTTTCCCCCGCATCCCTCCATACAACACATCCAGCACCCCTGCCTCCACATAAAACTTCTGTGGAAATGGAAGTTCAATTTTCGAAACCTCATTCAGCTCATTCATTGCGTCAACAGGTATTTCAAATTTCAAACATCCCAGTACATCTTCAACTTGTGAAACCTTTGTTGCTCCGACAATAGGAATAACCGACTGATCTTTATGCTGACGTGTCCAGTTGATAGCAATTTGCGATGGAGAAACGTTTAATCGTTCCGCTATTTCAATTACTTTCTTTGTTATTCCTATAGCACGTTCGCCAAGGCGGTTACTCGATTCTGGTAAACGTCCCTTATCACCTTTCAGATATTTTCCCGTCAATGCGCCACCGGCTAGTGGTGCCCAGGGAGTGACTGTCATTCCAAATGCTTTTGCCATTGACATCAACTCTGGTTCGACCGTGCGCTGAAGCAAGCTGTATTCAATTTGCAGTCCGATAAACTGTGACCATCCTCTGAATTGAGCAATCGTATTCGCCTGACTCACAACCCACGCCGGCGTATCGCTCACACCGATGTAATGGACCAATCCTCTTGTTACAAGGTCCTCCATTCCTTTCATGATCTCTTCTGTTGGGGTCCAGCTATCCCATGCATGGATCCACAATACATCGATGAAATCAGTATTCAATCTTCTCATGCTTTCGCGAACACTGCGCATGAGATTTTTACGATGATTGCCGGCGAAGTTTAGATCACCGGTTCTATCGCGGAGGGAATATTTAGTAGCTACAACAAAGTGATCACGATCGGATGCTATAAATTCACCAAGATATTTTTCAGAGGTTCCCTCTGTATAACGGTTGGCTGTGTCCAGAAAATTTCCTCCGGCATTTGTATATGCATCGAAGATTTGTTTGCTGGCAGTTTTATCAGCGCCCCATTTCCATTCAGTGCCAAAGCCCATAGTGCCAAGGCATAATTCAGACACGCGGAGACCAGACTGGCCGAAGAGTTTGTAGTTCATGATGGATTTTTAATAAGTTCTCTAAGAATACAATTTTGAGAAAAAAAGTTTATCAGAAATGATAATGGGCAAAACCGAGGCAAACAAAAAAAGCAGTCACTCTCGCAACTGCTTGATTATCAACGTGGGAGCTGAGGGGTTCGAACCCCCGACCCTCTGCTTGTAAGGCAGATGCTCTGAACCAGCTGAGCTAAGCTCCCTTTTTTTAGGACTGCAAAGGTAATTGAGAATTCGAATTGAGCAAAAAAATGACCAATCAGCTCATTCCATCTTTAAATTATCAACAGGCCTGATATGCGTGGCTCTAAGCGTCTGAGAGAAGATTGTGATGCCTGCAAGCATTGCTAAAATAAATGCTCCCAACAAAATTACACTGCCGCCAAGCGTAGTATGATACGCTATATTCTCCAACCAAAAATTATTTATCAGGTAGGCTATTGGAACAGCTATAAATGTTGATATCAATACTAATATGAAAAATCCTTTTGACAGAAGATAGATAATGGCAGCATTGGTAGACCCAAATATTTTCCTGATTGATATCTCACGGATGCGGGTTTCCGTCGCGTAAGAAACGATACCCAGCATTCCGAGACAGCAGATAGTAATTGCCAGGCACGCTATTACAAATAACATCTTTACCAAGTCGCCCATGATCAGGTTATAAAATTTGAAAACCTCGTCTTCAACCCTGATATACTCCACCTTAACAGCTGGATTAATTTTAATCCATGCCTTTTCAATTGCTAGAGCAGCTTCGCTGTACTCACCAGTATATCCCACCTGAAGAATATCAAACTGCTCAGGAAGATAAATCAATATCATAGGAGCAATTCGTTGCGTCAGCATCGTATGATTATAATCCCTTATTACACCAATTATTTCAAGCCTGCTGGAATCCCGTCCTGTAATAATCGATTCTCCAAGTGCTGCCAAGGGTGACGCATAGTGAAATGCTTTGACAGCTTCTTCATTAATCACAATAAAGTTTCCATTTGAATTCCCAGCCTCCTGCGCGAAGAACCGTCCTGCGACAAGAGGAACGTTGATGTTCCTTTCATAGTCTTCATCTACGGAATAATAAAGCATTTCAGCCCAATCTTTTTCTTCTTCCGTTTTTTTAAATTTTCCCCAGTAACTTCCAAAAAAAGTAGCGGGAAGGTGAGATGCCGCCGTAACCGTTGTTATGGCAGTCTACCTGGTCAATTCGGCTTTCAATGGATCAGATGAAGTCTTGTTCAATTTCACCATGATATTGTTCTTCACATTGAATCAATGATCAGTATGAAAAAAAAGATTCATTTGATTATACACCACTATGGTTGTAATAATAAAGATCAACGCGATAGAGAATTGTGAAACAATCAGAACTTTTCGCAAACCTGTTTTGGATATTAGCTTCAGATTATTCAGACCTCTTAAAACCTTTACCGGTGCAAACCCTGAGAGTACCGCTGCAGGAAAAAGTCCCGCGACTATTCCGACTAAAACTGCAAAGGCTGCGAAAATTCCGAATACATAAACGTTAGCAGAAAGGTCCCATTGAGTCATTCGAATCAATGTAAGATCAAGGAAAAAATTCTTTGTTAGAAAAATAAGTATAACCGCCAGAAAAAGAGACAACAAAGAGATTACCACCGATTCGCTTAAGAACTGAACGAAAATTTGCCAGCGCGCTGCACCGGTAACTTTACGCACGCCAATCTCCTTGGCACGGTTAAGGGAACGGGCAATTGAAAGATTGGTAAAATTGAAACAAGATGTAGCGAGTATAGCAAATGATAATCCAATCATAAAATAGACAAGTGTCCAATCTAAAACCGGTCCAACTTCATTGCCATAGGAATTTCGCGTTGGCGTAATCTCTGTTAATTTTTGAAGCTGAAACCTCCAATTTAATTCCTCCGATTTTTCGTTGCCGTAATGTTCCAACGCGATTTGATCTAAATCAAGCTTTACATCGTCGGTCGTCTTTCCCTTTTCTAATAATAAATAAACCCAACTGGCATATACTCCCCGCCAATCATCAATTCCTGGGCCCGTTACCCCCGAAGGATCTAAACTTTTATTATTTGACGCTAAACTTCTAACAGTCGAGGAACTTGCCAATGCCTCAAATCCAATATGTGATTTATGGCTGGTCTCTTTCAATACACCGGTCACTTTATAAATACCAATTTCTCCCACATTAATTGTTTCACCTACCGGATTTTCTTGCTTGAATAATTTCCTCGCCGTGTTCTTTGTTAAAACCACGGAATAGGGATCAACCAAAGCAGTTTTTGGATCACCATATTCAAGTTCATATTCAAAGACATCGAATACTTCGGGGTCAGCATAAAGACCCGCCACAGGAATCGTACTTTTCTCAAGAAATCTATTCCCAATTTCATTACCGAATCCCCGGTAAAAACAAACAACTTTTTCTATTCCTGTATATTTCTCTCTCAACTCATCACGCAAAGCTGAAGGCGAAGAAGCATAATGTCTGCTCAAGTTCTTATTAACACTAACGACGCGATAAATGCGATCACCCCGTGTATTGTATTTGTCAAATGCCATGTGATCCGCTAGCAGCATAACCATAATCAGACAGGTAAACATGCCGAGCGCCAATCCAACAATATTGATAAAGGAAAATGCCTTGTGCCTGGCCAGTTTACGGAAGGCAATTGCGAAGTAGTGCTGAAACAGATCTATGTTAAAGAAAGAATATTGTCTGATTGATACACGCTTGAACCTCAGGATAAAGCCGATCACATTTCGAATGTAATCCCACTGCGCGAAGCGCTTTCCTTTATGTTCCGCCTGGTAGTTAAACTCTTCATAGAAATCTCCCTCCATTTCTTCTGCTAGGTCAATTGGGCAGAAATACCTGAGCAATTTATTTGCCCACCTGGGAGGCGTTACTTTTTTTTTGGTTTTCATGCTTGCGATAATTTAACGGAAGCTGGGACGAGACTCCAAAGATGCTTGCGTGTTGATTGCGCAGCGCGCAGCGCTTGTTTTCCAAAGGCAGTTATTTTAAAAAGGCGCTTTCTCCTACCACCTCGTTCAGCAGTCGGCTCTCCCATCCTGGAACGAATCATACCTTTTTCTTCAAGGCGTTGTAAGGCAGTATGGACCTGATTAAGTCTGACGCTTCTGCTGGTCTGGGCAATAATTTCGTGAGTTATCATCACACTATATGCATTCTCATCCAAACTTGCAGTAATTAATAGCACCAGCTCTTCAAATTCGCCAAGATAGTTTCGTTTCATAGATCGAATATATTACATCTATTTTTGATGAGCAAATAAAAAAAACAGACAATCAGTCGACGTCGAATAAAACAACCCCTTATCATTAGGGATCCCTAACATCCGAGAATGTCCTATTATTCCTTCAAAAAATATCCTGACTATTTTCATTCACACTTCAACTATTTAATTATCTTGATCAACCATGAAAAAACTATATCCACTCCTTCTCCTGCTTTGCCTGGCGTTCGCTGCCCAAAGTCAAAAACCCGACTTCGATATCGTCCTCAAGAACGGACGCGTCATTGATCCCGAAACAGGATTGGATGAAATCCGGAATGTTGGCATCAGAGGCAATCACATTGTCGAGATCTCCGCAAACCCTCTCACAGGCAAAGAAGTGATTGATGTCACCAACCTGGTAGTATCTCCTGGTTTCATCGATCTCCATACTCACGGACAAACGAACAAAGAGAATGAATATCAGGCCCACGATGGCGTGACTACCGCCCTCGAACTTGAGAGTGGTAAACCGGAATTGGCCAAGTGGCTTGCTTCACGATACAATAAAGCCATTCTTAATTATGGCGCTACAGTTTCCCATCCATGGGTCCGATCAGAACTGATGTACAAAGCATCGCAAAAAAATGGGACCGGCATTGAGCAGGGTAGCAGCAAATTCAATTATATGCCGTTGGCTGCAGAAGACATGAAGCCAATGCTCGAACTTATCGACAGTGAACTGAAAGCCGGAGCGCTGGGCATTGGTGTTCCGATTGGTTACTATCCGGGCGCGACACGCGAAGAAGTTTATAATGTATATGATCTTGCGTCTGCTAAAAAAGTATTGGTGTTTTCACACATTCGTGAAGGAAAGGCACTTGCCGTTCAACAGGCAATATCTGATGCCGCATCCACAGGAGCCTCGTTGCATATTGTGCATATCAATAGTGTATCACGCGATGAAATAGAATTAGCCATAAGAATGATCGGGAATGCATCACAACATGGTGTTGACGTGTCCACAGAACTTTATCCTTACATCGCATCCTCAACAGACATTGCATCAGCTTTATTTGATGAAGGATGGCAGGAGCGCATGGGTATTACCTACGGCAACCTCATGTGGGTGGAAACTGCCGAAAGGCTCACCGAGCAAACATTTAATGAGTATCGTAAAAAAGGCGGCATCATCGTCATCTTCGGAATGAAAGCGGAATGGATCAAGGCCGGTATTAAATCACCCATTACTATCATTGGCTCTGACGGAATGCCATATTCAAAATATGCACACCCGCGTTCTGCCGGAACATTCTCCCGTGTGCTTGGAGTGTATGTCCGCGAGGAAAAGGTGTTATCACTGATTGATGCTCTTAAGAAAATGACAATCATGCCCGCTAAGCGCATGGAACCATTCTCACCAATGATGGCATTGAAAGGACGGATCCAACCGGGAGCCGATGCGGACATCACCATCTTTGATCCAACTACTATTATTGATAAGGCAACCTTCGAGGGCGGATTAAAATTCTCCGAAGGAATCAAACATGTATTGGTAAACGGGACGTTTGTAGTAAAGAATGGTGCAACAATTGGAAACGTCTTCCCCGGACAGCCAGTGTATGGGAAATACAAGAAATAGCGAGCATCAAGTATTGACTTATTTTAGATATTAGGTTGTACTGCTTTTTGCTTTCAGCTTTATGCTCAATCTGTGGCACTATTTTTATAACCTGTACTTTTGTCACATTAAATCACCCGTTTGAAGATTTTAAAAAAAGTGGTCCTCTATACTCTGATGGTACTTTTTGTACTGATCAGCGGTCTCATAATATCTGTATTCATCTTTAAAGACAGAATCATTCAGCAGTTTATCCGCGAAGCAAACAAGAATATCGGCACGCCAATTCAAATTGGAAGGATTGAGGTTTCTGCTTTCCAGGAGTTCCCGGGCATGGCCATTGTGCTGCATGACGTCTATGTTGAAGACAGTCACCCCGGCGAATACCCATTGCTAACAGCCAAAAAGATTTCCTTTATTCTTAATCCGCTGGAAGTCTGGCGAGGTAATTATACTATCCGTGGACTCCAGGTTTACGAAAGTGAAACTAACCTTCGTATTAACAGTGTTGGAAAAAATAATTATACGATTGTAAAAGCTGATAAGGGCAGTGGCACTGTCTCGTTTGATTTGAAAAATGTCAAGCTCACAAACACTCTTGTTACTTATATTGACGTATCAGCAAGTCAGCATCATGAATTCTCCAGCGCTGATTTGATGGCTAGCATTACGGCCAAAGGCGATGTATATCATATTGAAGCTAAAGGCGATATTGTAACTGAACAAATCGGGATCGGAAACTCAATCTGGTTTCGCAAAAAGATCTTCGATATGAAAGCTATCGTGGACTACGACGACAAGGGAAAATCAGTAACAATCACTCCATCGCAATTACTGATGGATAAAGCACAATTTGAAGTGAGCGGTTCCTATTTCTTTAAAGAAAAGAACCTGGTCGACATCCACACAATTGGTAAAGAGACTGATATAAAATTGCTGTTATCATTCTTCCCATCTGAATCAATTGAAGGGTTAAGAAAATACCAGAGTAAAGGTGACGTCTATTTTGATATGAAAATAAAAGGAGAAATAAGCCAGAAAAAAAGTCCTCTGATCTCCATTGCGTTTGGTTTAAAGGATGTAACGCTCTTCCATCCTGATTCTAAATCAAAAATTGAAAATGCAAATCTCGAAGGTTCGTTTGCTACACCATCACTATTCAATATGGATGATGCGCAATTATTCCTAAAAAATATTTCGGCAACTCTCAATGGAGACCCATTCACCGGAAATTTTGTAATGCGAAATTTTAATGATCCTTATGTAACAACGGACTTTCATGGAGAACTGAATGCCGCGGCGCTATTGAATTTTTATCCAATGAAAGAGGTCAGTGAATTATCCGGCAGGATAAAAGCCAATGTCTCTCTAAGCGGTTTGATTAATCTCCTTAAAAAGAAATCGACGGCCCAACAGGTACATACCGAAGGGACCGTTGAAGTCCACAAGCTCAATTTTTTATTGGGTGATGATAAACTTCATTTTTCAGATCTGGATGGATCTCTCCAGTTCAACAACAATGACCTGGCGATGAGTGACCTAAAAGGGCAATTCGAAAACAGTGACTTTCTATTAAATGGTTTTTTCAAAAATATTGTAACGTTTCTCATCTTTGAAAATCAACCGATTGGCATTGAAGCTGATTTAAAATCGAATTTTTTAGATGTCGATCAATTGTTCGCAATAGGATTTGGTACACAGGAAAAAGGACCTTATAAATTCAGTATATCACATAACCTGAACCTAAATTTCACTTACAATGTGAAATCAATGAAATACAAACGCTTTCATCCAACAACAGTCAAAGGAGATCTCTTGGTTAAGGGGCAAGTAGCCGTGGCCCGCAACATTCATCTTCAGGCGATGGGAGGGTCCATTGATCTCAATGGAATTATTGACGCCAAAAATCGTAACGCTATTGATCTGATCAGTTCTGCAAAACTGAATAGAATTGACATCGATTCACTCTTTTATGTCTTCGACAATTTTAAACAGGACTTCATAGATCACAAACATTTGAAGGGACAGGCTTTTGCTGATATTAATTTTGAAGCCACACTGGATGAAACATTGCATATTTTTCTGGATACATTCATCGCTGATGCAAGTACCACCATAAAAAACGGCGAGCTCAATAACTTTGAGCCTATGCAAAAACTTAATAAATACCTTGATGATGAGGGGCTAAGTAAACTTCGTTTCAGTGACCTGAAAAATGATATACACATTGAAAACAAGACCGTCTATATTCCGCAGATGGAAATCAAAAGTAATCTAACGACCATTCAGCTCAGTGGAACTCACACTTTTGATCAGAGAATTGATTACCGCATAGTGACACCATTGCGTAATAAAAAGAAAATTGATCCAGACGAAGCTTTTGGTGCCATCGAACAAGATAACAAAGGCCAATCAAAACTTTTTTTAAAGATCATCGGCACCACCGACAAGTATGAAATAATTTACGATAAGGAAGCCGTGAAAAAGAAAATTGGAAATGATTTAAAAAAAGAGGTCCAGGAACTGAAAGACGCATTTAAATTAAAAGGTAAAAAGAAAAAGAAAGAACTGGAGCTGGAGAAGGGGGAGTATTTTGATTTTGAAGATCCCTTTTAACAAATAGGCAGTAGGCAAAGGGCAGCAGGCAAAGTGTTGTCACGTTAAAAAAAATAGGCAATAGGCAAAGGGTAGTAGGAAAAGTGTTATGACATTAGAAATAAACTACCCAAGCCCGAACGATTTTAAAATCTGGTAAGTTTCTCCTTTCTCAACACGCACTTCATTCTAAGAGAATCCCCCCTCCATTTTCCAAATAATTCAAGACTATCAGGATCAAGTTTTTCAAATCGCCATTGAACAGGTGGAATAAACTCATTGTTTGCAGTTCGGAATGAACAGGTCAATAATTTCTTTGATTCGTCCACGGAAAGAATAAACCGATCGCGAATAAAATCATTCTTTATTACACCCAGACTTCCTTCGAAGAAAATACGGTTTGCACAAACAGAATCTGTTGGGTCTGCAGATTTCCAATTCCCATCTTTCCATTTATCGACTTTCTCAACCTTCCATGCGCCCTGTACGCTTGGCAATGAGGCAAGGCGGTTGGAATATTGATATGTTTCGTAGGTCTTTTTAATTGCCCATCCGAGGATAACGATCACTACCAACATATTAAATATTGTATTTGACAATTTTAACCATGATGGCCGATCGGTCGAAGAATGAATTTCCGGTAAGACAATTCTGTTCGCAAAGAAAAAATTCCAAAGCCGTTCAAAATTCTGGAGCAATAAATAAAGCGATAGGGCCAGGTAAAGTCCGGAGTTCAACTTCAGGCATACATCGAAAAATACATTTATGAGGAAGACATTCAGCATTACAATAACCGCTATTAATGCGCCCAGTAATGTTGTTCTCCTGAAAAGCAACAGCAATCCCGGAATCATTTCTCCCCAGCCAAGAAACATCTGATATCCTTTTGAATACCCGAAAAACGTCCACGCCACACGCATGGGATTGAGTTCGATAAAACGCGCATCCATGTTAGCCATCATGTGAGGAAACTGGGTGGCCATCACTTTTACGATACCATACGCAAGCAGAATGCATGCAAGAAAATACCGGATCAGGGTGATGTTGGCAGACAAAATCAATGAGCTGTTGGGGATTTTATTCAGAAATAAATTGTAAACAAATCCGATCGATAGTCCGGCGATTAATCCAATGTAAAGGACCTGAAAATGCTGTGGGTAATCACCGCAGGTTCCACCCGTTTGTTGAAAGAGAACACTCGTCGCTGCACCTACCATGGCAAACGACAGCGTTGCATTCCAGAATTTAATTGAGGTTAATGCAGATTTGTCTTTAGTCATCGGGTTATGCTAAGATTTTAAATGTACCCGATTTGAGGTAATTATTCAACGCAAATTATATATCAAGGTTAATCGGTAATCATTTATCGGTAATTGGTGGTTTATGGTTTAAGCAATCGATTCGCTAACAAGAATCTTATTTTAACTGCGAACGACAGATTACTGATTACCGATCACCGATTACTTCTAAAGAGACTTCGCCCTATTCCAATACTCATCCATCTCCGCCAGCGTCATCTCTCCCATCTTCTTTCCATCCTTTGCTGATTCTGTTTCGAGATATTGAAAGCGTTTGATGAATTTCTTATTCGTGCGTTCCAGTGCCTCTTCCGGATCAATATTTATAAAACGGGAATAATTCACCAGAGAGAACATTAAATCTCCAAACTCAGCCATGGCCTTTTCATGATTAATGGGCTCGTTTGTTTCGATATTGAATTCGTTTTTAAACTCACCCATCTCCTCTTCAACCTTTTCCCAAACCTGTTCTTTTCTTTCCCAATCAAATCCAATACCTCTGGCCTTGTCTTGTACGCGGATTGCTTTTACCAACGCAGGTAATGATTTTGGTACACCCTCCAGCACCGATTTATTTCCCGACTTCAATTTTATTTTTTCCCAGTTGGCCTTTACGGTCTCTTCATCCTTGGCGACAACATCTCCATATACATGAGGATGTCGTTCGATGAGCTTATCACAAATCCCGTTAAGCACATCGGCGATATCAAACACCTTCGCTTCAGATGCAATGCGTGAATAAAAAACCAGGTGAAGCATTACGTCGCCCAGTTCTTTCTTTACTTCTTTCAAGTCTCCTTCTAGGATGGAATCAGAAAGCTCGTAGACTTCTTCAACCGTCAGATGTCGCAAACTTTCAATTGTCTGTTTCTTGTCCCATGGACAATTTTCACGCAATTCATCCATCACAGTAAGCAGGCGATCAAAGGCCTTCAGCTTGGATTCACGATTCAGATCAGGGGCGACAGGGGGCTTTTTCATTTAGGATAAACTTTATTCAGAATCTTCGTGTTTTCACGATAACTTAGCAGCAAGTTAATTCAAATAGCAATTCACGATGGCCGTTTTCTTAGTCACACTGGGGGTTTTTGGATTATTTTTCGCTCTTATGTCGGTGCGATTGATCTTCATCAAAAATGGAGAGTTCCGCGGAACGTGTGCAACGCAAAGTCCATTTCTAGCTAAAGAAGGCATTGCCTGTGGCTATTGTGGTAAGACGATCGGAGCTGGTGAATCATGTCCTAATGCCGATAAGCAGGATGAGATGATACTGGCACCGCTGCCGGACTTAAGAAATCGGTGATTGCTGGAATTCCTGACAGAGTTTAGTTTCTCTTTTCTATATCCTGAAAGAAAGCTAATTTGATATGCTAATCGACCAATTTTGCCGTTGTCTGATCAAATCAAGGAACAAATAAGTTTACACAGAGATGATTAAGCTGATCTTTATTCTTTTAATAGCAACAGCTGGAGGTTCCATCACGTTAATTCTTGGAGGAGCTAAATCGGGAGGTGAAATATTTTTTTTGGCATTGGGAATGATTATTGCGATAACCTGCATAATTCTTATTTACAAGGCATATGCCTTAACTCAAAAAATGATATATAATGGAAAATCTTAAGGAGATATTGTCATATGGGGGAATGAGCGCCATTTTCATAGCCATAATAATATCTCTTATTAGCCTCATCATTGCGACAAATAGGGAAAGTAAACGTCTCGATGAGGCAAAGAATGTTAAAAATCCAAAGAAAGAGATTGAGGACGGAGAATTGATCCATTCTTAATGGTGTTTAAATAGGATTCCCCCTTTTCCCACCTACATCACATCCAAATAACTAACTGTCAACATTCATAAAAATTTAGAAACAAGCTGAGACACTGCATTATTCCTGCTTAGTTTTGCGGTCATACTTTATTCATTCCTGTGACCTTAATCAAATCTATTTCTGGAATTCGCGGTACCATCGGAGGTCCTCCGGGTAATTCCCTCACTCCTGTTGACATTGTAAAATTTGTAGCCGCGTATGGAACGTGGATACAATCCCGCAAAGGAAAAAAAATAGTTATCGGTCGTGATGCACGGATTTCCGGAGAGATGGTGAGCTCACTGGTCTGCTCAACACTCCGTGGACTTGGTCTGGATGTGATCGATCTTGGACTTTCTACAACTCCTACAGTAGAGATCGCGGTGCCACTTGAAAAAGCTGGCGGCGGAATTATTCTTACGGCAAGTCATAATCCTATCCAATGGAATGCCTTGAAACTTCTGAATGAAAGAGGTGAATTTATTTCGGCGGCAGATGGAGCAGAAATTCTACAACTCGCAAAAGAAGAAAAATTCAACTTCGCTGAAGTGCTCAAGCTTGGCTCGTATAAAACAGATGATACGTATATCGACAAGCACATTGCCCTGGTAAAAAAATATCCTCTTGTTGATGTAAGTGCCATCCGGAAAGCTAACTTCAA
>JANYDR010000534.1 GCA_025363495.1 Cyclobacteriaceae bacterium
AAACTCACTGCTATTAAAGCTCTGATGTTTGCTGTTGAAGTGGAAGATCTCAAGAGTGATAAGAAAGGACTGGATAAGAATGCTTACAAAACCCTAAAGACAGATCAGTATAAGGATATTCACTTTAAACTTACCTCCGCAAAAATATCACCAGACGGCGAAAATAAATATCTGGTCAAAGCCGACGGGAAGCTTACCATTGCCGGTGTTACAAAGGATGTGACAATAGATGTCTATTGCGTCCTTAATAAAGATGCCACTATTACTTGCACTGGATCGGATAAATTGAACATGACTGATTACAATGTTAAGCCTCCCACTTTTATGCTGGGTGCGATGAAAACGGGAGATGAGATTACATTCAAGTTTACGCTTGTCTATAAAAAACAGAAAGGTGTTTAGAAGCTTGGCGCCTTTGCGGTGAAAATTACTAACCGCAAAGGCGCGAAGGCGCCAAGTCAGATGAACATTTACCTTATCCAAGAAAGGACAACCTTATTGGACAGCCTGAATACTGTAATCGAAGGCGAGTTGGGCTTAAGCCCAATAATATCGGGCACTTGGTTAACTAAACAATATTGAAGTAATAATAGTCCAACAACATAAATCTTATACAATGAAAATTAAATCTCTATTATTTCTTTTATTTTCCTACGGTACACTTAGCGCTCAACAACCTTCCATTCAATATTTTCGCAACTACAGTAAAGATGGTCTGCACGTTTTTGAGACAACCAAAAATGACACAACACTTTTCACGGGCATGAAGGTAAGGGTAGGGGGTAATTTTACCCAGGATTTCCAGGCGCTTACTCATGAAAATAATGCCACACCATTATTTGATGCTAATGGTGTAAACACCAATAAACTGGCATCGCTCACCAATGGCTTCAATCTGGCGATGGCTAACCTTAATATTGATGCGCAACTGGAGGATGGAATCCGGATGAACATAACATTGTATCTGTCCACCCGTCATCACGAGGAAACGTGGGTCAAGGGCGGATATATTCAATTTGATAAATTATTATTCCTGAAGAGTAAAGTAGTTGATAAAATCATGGAGAGTGTGACTATTAAGATCGGGGATTATGAAGTTGACTACGGCGATCAGCATTTTCGCAGAAGTGATGGAGGAAATTCAACCTACAATCCTTTCATAGAGAATTATATTATGGATCAGTTTGCTACAGAGATAGGTGGGGAAGTATATTATCATCCAAAGAGTGGACTAATTGCCATGCTCGGCGTGACCAATGGAGAACTCAACCCAACAGTTCTTGCTCCTAATAAAATTGATTCTGCAACCGGTAAGGTAAATCGTTATTATCCGGCATATCATGGAAAACTTGGATATGATAAACAGATCAGCGATGATTTAAGATTCAGATTGACGGGTTCATTTTATGTTGTTCAAAGTACTACCAGTAACACCTTATTTTCCGGTGACCGGACGGGCTCACGTTACTATTACGTTATGGAAAATACGTTGGCCACAACAGATGGTAATGCTTTTTCAGGAAGATATAGTCCTCAATTCAAAGAGCAAGTTTCTACTTTTATGATAAATCCTTTTGTCAAGTTCAAGGGAATTGAATTCTTTGGGTCGTATGAAATTGCTCAGGGAAGGTTGATTACTGAACGTTATCAGAGAAAGGCTACTCAGGTCGGCATGGACCTGATCTATAGATTTCCGGAAGGGAAGGAGAACTTCTGGATTGGTGGACGTTATAATTCTGTGACTACAGCAATTCCTCTCCGACCCAATGATGTAACGATCAATAGGGTCGCCGGTTCAGTTGGATGGTTCCTAAATAAGAATATAATGGTGAAAGTGGAATATGTTGATCAACAATACAAGAACTTTGTATCCACTGATATTCTTTCAGGTGGAAAATTCAGTGGCTTTATGATGGAAGCTTCAATAGGTTTTTGATAAACTCAGGTAGCGACTTCGTCGCAGGTGCTTTACTGCAGAGGCGCAATGACGCAAAGGCACGCAGAGTTTTTGTCAGAATCTTCGCGGTGCTTTGCGCCTTCGCGCCTCTGCGGTGATCACACAAAGGGATCATTTCTTCCTGGCGCGCTCGTATTGAATAGGCCAAATAACTTGTGTATCCAGTTCTGAAGCGGCCCTTAATGGGAAATATGGATCTCTTAGAAATTCGCGTGCAAGCAAAACAATATCAGCCTTGCCATCTTCTATAATACCGTTAGCCTCTTGTGAAGTAGTAATAAGACCTACTGCCCCGGTTAGTATTCCGGAATTCTTTTTTATGCTTTCTGAAAATTCTACCTGGTAAAGAGGCTTTACTTGTATTTTCTGATCGAATGCGATTCCGCCGGAAGAGCAGTCGATCAGATCAACCGTTTTTGTTTTTAACTGCGTCGCAAGTTTAATGGAATCATCGTCGCTCCAGCCTCCTTCTTTCCAATCGGTAGAGGATATTCTTAAAAACAATGGATTGTCTTCGCGCCAGACTTTTCTTACGCTTTCAATTATTTCTGTTAAGAACCGTGTTCGATTCTCAAACGAACCACCATATTGATCTGTTCTCGTATTGCTAAGTGGAGAAAGGAACTCATTAATAAGGTATCCATGGGCACCATGTAATTCTATTACTTTAAAACCGGCTTTCTGTGCGCGAACCGCTGCATTCTGAAAATCCTTGATTACTTTTTTTATTTCATCGACCGTTAGTTCAGAAGGAGTAGCATCTCCGTCCTGAAATGATATGGCACTTGGCGCATAAGTTTGCCATGAACCTACGTCTTTAGAAAGCGATTTTCCGCCTTCCCATGGACGCATATGACTTGCTCTCCTTCCAGCATGAGCCAATTGTATCCCGGCAACCGAGCCTTGCTTTTCGATAAACTCTGTTATCCGTTTCAGGAATGGAATGTGTTCATCTTTCCAGATGCCCAGATCGCCAGGTGATATTCTCCCTTCAGGGGAAACGGATGTTGCCTCTGTAAATACCAAAGCAGCACCACCAACTGCCCGGCTTCCTAAATGAACCAGGTGCCAGTCGTTGGCAAAGCCATCTTCGCTGGAGTATTGACACATTGGCGATACGGCGATCCTGTTTTTAAGCTCAACGTTTTTTATTTTAAGAGGAGAGAAGAGAGTTGGCATGGTTTTAATTGTGAGTTATGAATTATGAATTGCCTTGATTGATGGCAATATAACCGAGACGGACAATAAAACGTTCGAGGGTGTTTCCTTTAAAAGAGAAATAGCGGAATGCTTTGTGTTATTCTTTTACTTCGATAAAGCTGACGCTTCGTATGGGCTCACCGTTACTATTAATGCCTTCTACCACCACGCGATAGGGTCCACTTAAGTCGGAAGCGTAAAATGATACTTGCGCGGTGCCAGAGGACTTTTCAATTTTAAGACTTGGATTCCAGTAAAGAGTAGAGCGATAATCTACTGCGTTCTTGTCGGTGTCGGAGTTTCCGTAGTTGGGACTTGTGAATTGATTTGTTTCGTTGTATCCCTGAACTTTTAATAAAAGGACTGACTCCTTTTTGGGGGGTGTGTATCCCGTCTTAGTAAAAACTGCAATGACGCCGTACGGGGAGAGCGATCCACGAATGGTGCTTTGTCTTTTAGTTACTTCAATAGAGCCTACCGTATTAGGATCAATCATCATGAGCGCCTCGCCTGGAGGGCCTGACAATGGCGTCCCGTCAAGAGTAACAAGGGGCGCATATTTTCTTTCAATTTCAAAATAAGCCTCCTGACCAAGAAAATCTTTAGCATAACCAGCACTCAAAACTACTTTAGCATGCCGCGCAAAGTAAACTATTTGCAGGTAAGGATTTACAATTAAGCCTGATATGTTAAGGGACTGAAGGGTGTATAACAAATTTGGAAACTGTGTCTTTATTTTATCCTCTTTAAAAACATAGTCACCTTCCCCATAAGGATGATTAGGATTACTGATATTCTTTATGAACTCAGCATTTTGTCGGTCTTGCACCACCACTTCTTCCAGCATTTTGGAATCCACAGGTTTTTCATATTCAGAAAAAATTCGTTGAACCGTTTGAGCATTAGTGATCTGAATATTATATCCGGAATCCTTGATCATTACCGGCGGCACATCATGTTTTAATAACTTTATTCTACCATAGGGCTTTCCTTTTCCTTTCACTGAATTAATCCAGAAAGGTGCTTCATCATAAAAATGTAAATCCATGTATTCAAAATATCCCTGGTCATCTGTAGGTACAACAAACAATTGATAGGGGTTTAATTGCACGACATTCAATACAGTTTTTTCACCCTTACCCTTGTTGTTTAAAAATTGCCCCTTAACCGTGAATCCGTCTTCCGCTAAATAGTTGAGCCTGGAGGCCATTCTAATTTCTTCATTTTTAATGAGAAATTTTTCAAGAATATTTCCTGATTCTGGTGTCTGTAATACCAGGGATGCATCGGTCACTGAAATCGAAAAATTTCCCGAAGAAGGATTAGCGTCATGATCTTCCAACTCAAGAGTCAGCGTGATCTTGTCGCGAGTTTTATAGGATGCTTTGTCTGAAACTACTTTTAAGCCGATCCCTGGTAGTTCTTCCTTTTCATTCATGTAAACTGGTTTATCAGTAAGCTTCACTACGGGCAATACCTTCATGAATAAATTTTCATCTCCGAAGTTTCTTTGAAGTTGTGTGTATGAACGCAGGTAATAATTGCCGTATTCCACTGAGTCTGGAAGAATAAAATCACCCGAAGAAAATCCACTATCTAATCGCAATATTTTTTCAAGAATTATTTCTTTTGAGGGATTTATTAGTTCAACGTACAGTGTTTTGCTCAAAAAATCCCGATCAGTTGGTGAGTTATAATTAACATAGGCTTTGAACCACATCCGTTCTCCGGGATAATAGTATGATTTGTCGGTATGGATATAAATTTTTTCGTATGATCTTTTTAACGTTTCGGCCTGTACGTCTTTGCCCTGCGATTCTTCCCTTAAAGTTTCTTTTCTCAGGCTACCCTGATCGGGTTTATAATTAATGGGCAACATATCAGCGATGCGAAGGGAACTGATGTATCCTGACGTAACAATATTTTCCGGATCAAGAACAATTCCATTTGAATTGACTTTGATGCTGCCATTTTTTAAGTCGATCCAGGAAACCGGTGCAATGACATCGTCATATATCTTAGTTCGTGAAGAACTTTTTGTGTAATGAACTTCTATTCTGTCTTTTAATAAGATTGTTGGTTCATTTGTCAAGGGGTCCGGGAATATTTGAATACGTGTTGTATCGAATAGTTCAATTGAATGACCAAGTTCCCTTGCGAAGACCGACGACCTTGGACTATTTTCAAAGCCAATCTTATCATTATATAAAATGAAGCCCTCTATATTAAGGGAATGGTTTAAGATGGCTTTAAACAGATGTTGCTGAGATCCTTCATAAGCAATAATGCGGTTTCTGGCCCATTTCGATCTGATACTCTCGTCAGAAGTTTTCATCTCCTCAAATCTTGCATTGCCAAGAATTGAAAAAGAATTTGTTTTCGTAATGAATTTTTTCAGCGTATAAGATATTGTGTAACCTAATTCATCATTTTCAATATAAAGATTATCTAAAGCTTCCGCAGCCAGCATTTCTTTATCCTCTTTAAATTCCAGAACCCAGGGATTAATAATTTTGCAATGAGAAGCGCTTCTTGCAGTTCCCAGGAAAGCCCTGATAAATTTTTTCAACTGACGGTCCCACTCCTTATCCCTCGTTCCCTGCACCTGAACATTGTCTAACAATTTGTCGTCCCTTACCAGTTTTGCATTGATTACCAATTGCTGTCCGCCTGTCAGCTCCACTTTGGTTTGATAAGACTGGTATCCAACGAATGAAAAGATAACCTCATTCTGGCCAACGGGTATGTTGTTTAATTTGTAATACCCCTTCTCATCAGTGGCTGTACCCATCGTTGTATAATTGATGAAAACATTTGCGAAGGGAAGGGGCTCAAGCGTCTTTGAATCCAGCACACGGCCGCTTATGGTTGCGGTTTGTGCGAACGCACTTATAAATGAGTATGATAAAATGAATGAAAGAATAAATTTCATTTTGAAAAATTTGCGACGTCACCTTTTTAGGGGGACTAATACTGAGCTTTCGTTTGTGTTCTATGCAATTATAAAAAAATTTATATTCAATTACTTCTGAAAAGTAGAAATATATTAATAAATTTAAAATGCCATTAAGAATTCGATAACTATGAAGGGATATATCGGTGAATTTGAGGAACTCGTTCTTCTTACCATTGCAAGCCTCAGTGAAAACGCTTACGGTGTTGCAATCAAAGAAGACATAGAGAAAAGAAGTGACAGGACTATAAGTGTAGGGGCTCTTCATTCCACAATTACCAGGCTTGAAGAAAAGGGCCTGATTAAATCGTGGCTTGGCGAGCCGACGCAGGAGCGGGGTGGCAAGCGCAAAAGATATTTTGAACTAACTCATCAGGGAAAACTATCGCTTCATCATATGAAAGATCTTCGGGATGAGCTCTGGAAGCTTTCAAAAGCGACTCTTTCATTAACAAAATGAAAGCAAAGCGCTTCGATAAAACTCCACCACTGGCAGACAAGCTGTTACTATGGTATTGCGATAACGCTGCCATTGAAGATTTGCGTGGGGACCTCGAGGAATTGTTTTACATCAACCTTACAAGAATGTCCGCCAGGCGGGCCAGGTTAATTTACTGGCTGCAGATAATGTCGTTGATATTTTCATATGCGGTCCGGAGGCGAAAACAAAAATCTTCTTTTAATGTGTATTCGAGCACTTCTATCAATGTAGATGTGCTTCGGAATTATTTTAAAATAGCAACAAGGAGTCTTGTAAAGAATAAGATGTTCTCAGTTATTAATGTTCTTGGCATAGCCGTAGGAATGGCTGCTTTTCTTTTTATTGTTCATTATGTCAGATATGAAAAGAGCTATGAGAATTTTCATGCAAAAGCAACTAATATCTGGCGGATTACCCTTGATCAATATAATGGTTCTGAATTTCTGATGAGCGATTGTGAGACACATGCTGCACTTGGACCGACTGTTAAAGAGAAGATGCCGGAAGTAGAAGACTTTGTCAGGATGTTCAAAATCGATGGTCTTCACAATGTGAAGGCCGGAGCTAAAAAATTTCTGGATGAGGGACTCTACTTTGCAGATTCTTCTGTGTTCAATATTTTCTCCCTTCACATTTTGGAGGGAGATTCTGCAAAGGCCCTTCGTGATCCAATGCAGGTAACGATTACAGAGTCCAGGGCTGAAAAATATTTCGGCCGGAAAAATAATGTACTGGGTGAGATTATCAGTATCGATGGGAATCCCTATTCGGTAACAGCGGTAATATCGGATTTGCAGCCTAATACTCATCTTAAGTTTTGTGTACTGGCATCCCACACTTCTCTGAATGCTCTTTATAAAGAGCGATACGATGAAGGAGATTGGATTGGAAATAATGAGTTTACCTATCTCCTGATGAAACCCGGCACCAGCCTGAAAGACTTCAATGCCAAGCTAACAGCACTGTCTCTTTCTTTGAAAGATAAACTGAATAATGCCCGTTATACAGCAGAACCAATAAAAGACATTCACCTTTTTTCACATAAAAATTTTGAGCCCGACGTAAACGGTGATGGGAACACAGTGTATTTACTCATGACCATCGCCTGGGTCATTATTGTGATTGCCTGGGTGAATTATGTAAATCTTTCTACGGCCAGGGCTATAGGCAGAGCTCGTGAGGTTGGTGTTCGCAAAGTAATAGGCTCCCGGCGGATGCAACTTGTTCTGCAGTTTTTAACTGAATCTGTCATTCTGAATATATTGTCAGGCATCATCGCATTGATTTTGTTTTACTCTATTCTTCCTTTCCTCCGTGATCTTACCGGTCAGCCATTACCACTTGACTTCATATTTGACCCGGTGTTTTGGCTTTTCTTTTTTTCTTTGATATCCATTGGTTCATTGTTGTCAGGAGCTTACCCTGCCTTTGTCTTATCTTCATTTCAGCCTGTCGCTGTTCTGAAAGGAAGATTTCAATCATCGATCCATGGCAAGCGTTTGCGCAAAGGACTAGTTATCTTCCAGTTTAGTGCCACCATCGTTCTGATCATTTTCCTTTGTGCAGTTTATTTGCAGATAGAACATCTTCGTTCGTACGACATTGGAATGAATATTAACCGGACTGTTGTTGTACGCGCCCCTCAGCTTGAGGTCCCCGATTCGGTCTATGAATCAACGTATGAATCACGTTATCAAAGTCTAAAATCAGAACTTCTCAATCATTCTGAAATACAGAAAGTCGCCAGATCGACCTATGTGCCCGGCATGCCGGTGAGTGAATTGAGGACCGCCCGCTTTACCCGAAAAGGCGAATCTGAAAAAGAGGGGCAGTATCGTTACAATTTTTTCTGGGTTGATGCCGATTTTGTACCCCTGTTGGACATGAAATTGATAAAGGGTCGCAATTTTGAAAATGGAACTTCAAATACCAATCAGGTTATTATTAATGAAGAGGCTGTTCAACGACTTGGATTTTCATCCAACGAAGAAGCGATTGGTTCTCAGATCACCACGACCCGGTGGAAGGGTGATCCCTATACTATTATAGGTGTTCTTAAAAATTCCTATCTAAATTCTCCAAAAGAAGCGCCGGTTCCGATGTTGTTTATGTATTGGAAAATTGCAGGATTCTTTACGGTTCGTGTTCGGGCTGATGATATGACGGAGACGATTGGATCAATCAAGCAGGCATGGGATAAGGTATTTCCGGGTATGGTGTTTCATTATTTCTTTCTTGATCAAAACTATGATCAGCAATACCTGTCGGATATAAGATTTGGAAAAGTGACTGGATACTTCTCAGGTTTGGCAGTTTTAATCGCATGTCTGGGATTGTTTGGACTTTCTTCTTTTACCATGCTTCAGCGATTGAAAGAAATAAGCATTCGCAAAGTGATGGGAGCTTCGGTGCCACGGATTGTACGATTACTTTCATCGGACTTCATGAAATTCATTTTCATTGCCACCGTACTTTCTGTACCAATAGCTTATTTTGCTATTAAAGAGTGGTTATCCGGGTATGTGATCAGAATCGATTTGAATGTTTGGTTATTTGTATTGCCAATCATTTTCATCTTTCTGATTGCATTAATAACGGTGAGTTTTCAGACGGTTAAAACTGCCAGGGCGAATCCTATTCGTTCATTGAAGCAGGAATAACGATCTGATGATTTATAAATTATAGACTGCGACCTGGTTCTGATGGCGCCGCTATCCAAGGTCAATACATTCTCACAGATTCGAAAAATAACTAAGTAGCTACCACGAGAACAAAAAAACTTGCCACGGATTCCAATATGCCTTCGGCGTAAAACAACGTTGCTAACTGGCTGGCTTCGCATGCGGAGGCTTGCCACAGATTGCATAGATTTTCACAGACAGGCGGCGTAGCCGCCCATCTGTGTTATTTTCTTGACCAGCAAATGAATTCCTGGCAATGATCTGTGTGCATCTGTGCCATCCGGTACGCCACGAGGCGTGTGTTTATATAAATTACCTAATGGATGAGAGAGCCATGTAACCAAATTTGTCGTTCGGGTTAAAGTACCTCTGAGGTATGGGGAAGTAATGAACCATACTAAGTTTAGAGGTTACGGTTCT
>JANYDR010000586.1 GCA_025363495.1 Cyclobacteriaceae bacterium
AAGCGCTTAGTGATCTGCAATCTCAGTTTTCCAAAAAGATGTCAGGTAACTAACGGCTGAAGCTGATCAATTTCGATCACTTCAACTTTTCCGTCAAAATACCTAAACAGGCTTGAATGCCTTCAACAAAATTTCCTATCCGCAAATTTTCGTTGGCTGCGTGAATGTTATTATCGGGATTCGGAATGCGTATTGAAACCGCCGGCAATGCCAATGATGTTATGAAGGGCTCAATGGGCTGACTCCCGCCGGTAGTACGTTGTTTCACATAATTGCCTGCGCCAAATGTGCGATCCATAGCACTTGAAAGCCATATACCTGTTTCTGAATTCAAGTCTGTACGAAATGGCTTAGATCCCATCTCATACTGAAAGGAAATCAGGTTTGAATATTGTAACCGCTCTTCCTGCGTCGGACTTTCATTAACAAAATGATACCCTCTTGATACTATAAAATTTTTGATAAGGGATACCAGTCGTTCGCCGTCTGACTCAGGAACCAATCTTATATCTATTTCTGCAATCGCTTCTGATGGAATAACCGTACGCGCTTCCTTACCAACTGAAGCGGCTTTTAACCCACGGATGTTGAGTGAAGGATATTGAAGAGATTCTTCATAGGTTTCACCAACCTGATCGGCCCTGGCAATTCCAATTCGCCGGAGGATATCTTCATCATTGCCGGGCATATCATTAATCAATTCCTTTTCCTTGAGGGATAATTGTATGCCATCATAAAATCCAGGAATAGTTACACGTCCTTTATCATCCGTCATTCCACCAATCAATTGTGCCAGTCGCAAAGCAGGGTTGGGAGCAAAATTACCATACTGCCCACTGTGCAATTCAGTTTTAGCACCAAAAACTTTAAGCGTGATTGTGACTATGCCTCTCGCACCGAACGTTAACGTAGGCAGATTGGAAACATGCCGTGTGCCATCCATAATCAAGAGGCGTTTGGCCTGGAACAATTCTTTATTTTTTAAGACCAGTTCTGGCAGTGACGGCGAACCCATTTCTTCCTGAAAGTCGAGGATCAGTTTAATGTTAAATTCAGGTGCTATCTTTTTCTCAGCGAGAATATCCAATGCTGACAAGAAAGCAATTGAAGGTCCTTTCGAGTCGGACGCGGAACGGGCGAAAATTCTCCAATCAGGATTCATTTGCGCTTGGTTCCAGTCTAACCTCTCCCATTTCTCATTCTTAAGTTGTTTTAATTCAGCTTTAAAAGGATCGGGCTGATCCCAATTTGTGTCATCGGTGGGTTGCCCGTCGATTTGCATATAAATTAAGATCCATGGTTTTTTAGGATCATACATATGCTTTGCATAGACATAAGGCACTCCATTTGAAATCAAAACACTGGTTTCAAATTTTCGTGTCTTCAGGGCTTGCAGGCACCATTCTAAGTTTTTTCTGATTTGTTCAGGGTCTTCTCCGTTATTCGCCAGCTGAAGAAACTCCCGGAGTTCAGTCAGACTCTTTTGTAAATTCTGATGGGCCAAAAATGAAATTGTTTTACCATCCATTTTTGTTTGAGCAGATATGGAGTTCGTGCCGAGGATTAGAAAAAAAACGATCAGAATAAGTTTCATTTGTCTAGTTTTTAAAATGCCTCTTCACCTAATATTTCCTGCTTAGTAACACAACTGGAACAAAATACTGAAATGGAATCAATTAATAGTTCATAAGTATGAGATTTTATCCTCACTGGATCATTCTGCTTAGACAATCGGTACTACAGAAGATAATTTGTAAAGCAACCTTCTCTATTTAAAGCCGCTAGGTAATTAACATACTCACAAGTGCGGCTTTAAATACACAACTATGCTTACCATTTGCTAATTTCTTATTATCGCTGCGCGGCATGATTATTTGACTTCAAGTTTAAATTAATCAAATCAACAAAATGAAACCTCACAGCTACTTACTCACTATTCTGTTCATTGCTGGAATTGCTATTACACTTCAGTCATGTGGTCCAGCCTACGTGTCGGTAGTGCCCGCGACTCCTTATTATGCTCAGCCCGTTTCGCCTTATGCAGGTGCAATCTGGATCGACGGAGGATGGAACTATCGCGGTGGAAGACATGTCTATTCACAGGGTTATTGGGGAAGGCCACGCGCTGGACGTTCATACCAGGCTGGTGCGTGGCAACAATCCCCGCGTGGTTATCATTGGAGAGGTGGTCGTTGGAGATAGGATACAACTGCTTGATTAGAATATGATTGATCAGTCAAATACATATTGGTAAAGGCCGGATAAAATTCCGGCCTTTATTTTAAATCATGCAGCTTTAAACAATCCAAGCTGTTGCAAAGCAGTTACACCATCATCGAGACCGATTTCTTCAACGATCTTACCATTGACGATCTTAAGTACTGTTGTTCCTGTAAAGTGCATCTTCTTACCTGTTGAAGCCGGCAATGATCCAACCAGGAAGTCACTGAAAGCTGGTCCGGTATGTGTACCGCCACCCTCCCATCGACCAACCACATAATCGCCTTCTGCAATAAGGTCAGCCGCTCCCCAGAAATTTAAATTGGGGAATGCTGCACGGAAGTCAGACATAAATGCCTTGATATCATCGTGACCTTTGCGTGGCTCATGAAGCGAATATCGCAGCAACATATCGGGAGCCGCAAGTTCGTCAACAATTGAAAGATCACAGGTTGGACCCCAAAAATTTGTAAACCAGCGTCCAACGATTGACTTGTTCACCTCTTCTTTTGATTGTTTTTGATTTTCCATATTTTTTGAATTTTATCAAAAATAGATTTGGTTCAGGTTTATGGAAACCTGAATCTTGCTGTCTTTCTATTCAAAAAATTTGTTGACCCGTTCAAATAATTGTTTTTCAGTAAACGGCTTTTGAATGTGATCGTTCATACCTGAGTCAAGGCTGTTCTGTATATCTTCACCATATGCATTGGCTGATAACGCCACGATGGGTTTCATGAAGTTCATTTTTCTCAATAACCTCGTAGTTTCATGACCATCAAGTTCCGGCATTTGAATATCCATCAAGACCATATCATAGTCATTCATTTTTACCAGATCAATCGCTTCCTGACCACTTTCTACGGTTGTTACATCGGCGCCAAATTTTTTAACCATCTTTTTAGCCACAAGGAGGTTAACCTTATTGTCGTCCACAATCAAAATGTGCCAAAGTTTCTTAAAGCCCAATTTTTCAGATTTCAAATTGCCAACGG